>CAJPFZ010000087.1 GCA_905339355.1 Burkholderiaceae bacterium | reverse complement strand
ACATGCGCGTGGGCAACATGGACGGCTTCTGCGTCGGCGAACCCTGGGGGCACCGCGCGATCATGGACGGCATCGGCATCACCGCCGTCACCACGCAGGACATCTGGCGCGATCACCCGGAAAAGACGCTGGGCACCACCGGCGACTTCGTCAAGAAGCATCCCAATTCTTGCCGCGCCGTGATGATGGCCATCCTCGAGGCGGGTCGCTGGATCGACGCGAGCCTGCAAAACAAGCTGAAGATGGCCGAGACGGTGGCCGAGAAGTCCTACATCAACACCGGCGTCGACGCGATCAACCAGCGCATCCTGGGTCGCTACCAGAACGGCCTGGGCAAGACCTGGGACGACCCGAACCACATGAAGTTCTTCAACGACGGCGCGGTGAACTTCCCGTACCTGTCCGACGGCATGTGGTTCCTGACGCAGCACAAGCGCTGGGGGCTGATCAAGGAGCACCCCGACTACCTCGGCGTGGCGAGGCAGATCAACCAGATCGAGCTCTACAAGCAGGCCGCCGCGCAGCTGAAGATCAACGTGCCCAAGGACCCCTTGCGCAGCAGCAAGCTGATCGACGGCGTGGTCTGGGACGGCAAGGATCCGAAGAAGTACGCCGACAGCTTCGCCGTCAAGGCGTCGCCCGCCGCCTGATCCACGAGCAAGAGCAACGAGGAGAGTCCCACCATGGTCAGTGCAGTGTTCCATTCACCGCTGGAGGCGGCAGCCGAATCGGTCGCATCCGCTCCGGCGAAGAGCGTCAGGGCGGCCGCGCCCGTGGAGGCACCCGCCAAGGCGATCCATGCCGTCGCCGCCGAGCCGCCCTTCGACTGGCGCGGCCTGTGGTTCAAGGTGCTGCCGCCGATCCTCGGCGTCGCGCTGCTCGTCGGCATCTGGGGTTTGCTGACCGTCAAAAGCTCAGGCAGCGGGTTTCCCACGCCGGCTGCCACCTTCGATGCCGCCATCAAGCTGTTCAGCGACCCGTTCTACAGCAACGGACCCAACGACCAGGGCATCGGCTGGAACGTGCTGAATTCGCTTCAGCGCGTGGCGCTCGGGTTCGGACTGGCCGCGCTGGTGGGCATTCCGATGGGCTTCATGATCGGCCGCTTTGCCGTGCTCGAAAACATGCTGTCGCCGCTGATCAGCCTGCTGCGCCCGGTGTCGCCGCTCGCTTGGCTGCCGATCGGCCTGCTGGTGTTCCAGGCGGCCAACCCGGCCGCCATCTGGACCATCTTCATCTGCTCGATCTGGCCGATGATCATCAACACTGCGGTGGGCGTGCAGCGCGTACCGGCCGACTACATGAACGTCGCGCGCGTGCTCAACCTGTCGGAGTGGCGGATCATGACGCGCATCCTGCTGCCCGCGGTGTTGCCCTACATGCTGACCGGGGTGCGCCTGTCGGTGGGCACGGCCTGGCTCGTTATCGTCGCCGCCGAAATGCTGACCGGCGGCGTGGGCATCGGGTTCTGGGTCTGGGACGAGTGGAACAACCTGAACGTCAAGCACATCCTGGTCGCGATCTTCGTGATCGGCCTGGTGGGCCTGCTGCTCGAGTGGATGCTGATCAGCGTGGCCAAGCGGTTCAGCTACGACAACGTCTGAGGAACGGACCATGAAGAACTTCATCGATGTGAGCCATGCCGAGATGGTGTTCAGCACGCGCAAGGGCCGGTTCCATGCGCTGCGTGACATCAACCTGACCGTCGCCAAAGGCGAGTTCGTCACGCTGATCGGGCACTCGGGCTGCGGCAAGTCGACGCTGCTCAACCTGATCGCGGGCCTGCTCTCGCCCACCCAGGGGGCGCTGCTGTGCGACAACCGCGAGATCGCGGCGCCCGGCCCCGAGCGAGCGGTGGTATTCCAGAACCATTCGCTGCTGCCCTGGCTCACCTGCTTCGAAAACGTTCACCTCGCCGTGGAACGTGTGTTCGGCGCGGCCGAGACCAAGCCTCAGTTGAAACAGCGGACGCAAGCGGCGCTCGAACTCGTCGGAATGGGGCATGCGACGTTCAAGCGCCCGCACGAGATCTCAGGGGGCATGAAGCAGCGTGTGGGCATCGCCCGCGCACTGGCGATGGAGCCCAAGGTGCTGCTGATGGACGAACCCTTCGGCGCACTGGACGCCCTCACCCGCGCCCACCTGCAGGACGAGCTGCTGAAGATCGTGGCCCGCACGAAGAGCACCGTCGTCATGGTGACGCACGACGTCGACGAAGCGGTGCTGCTGTCGGACCGCATCGTGATGATGACCAATGGCCCTGCGGCAACGATCGGCGAGGTGCTGGCGGTGGAACTGGAGCGCCCGCGCCTGCGTGTCGAGCTGGCAGAAGACACGCGCTACGTGCACTACCGCAAGGAGGTGCTGGACTTTCTCTACACGCGGCACGGCCACCAGGCCGTCGCCGCGTGAGAACGCACGGCTCGATCCCCGGTCAGTGCTTCTCTTTGGCGTGGTTGATCGAGTACTTCGGGATCTCGATGATCACGTCCTGCTGAGACAGGATGGCTTGGCACGACAGTCGCGAGGTCGGCTCCAGTCCCCAGGCCCGATCGAGCAGGTCTTCCTCGGCTTCGTCCATCTCGCCCAGCGAGTTGAAGCCCTCGCGCACGACCACATGGCAAGTCGTGCAGGCGCAGCTCAGCTCGCATGCATGTTCGATCTCGATGTCGTGCTCGAGCATGGCTTCGCACAGCGAGGTGCCGGGATCGGCCTCGATTTCGGCGCCTGTGGGGCAGTACTCGGGGTGCGGCAGGATCTTGATGATGGGCATGGCGGGGGTCAGACCTCTTCGACGCGTCGGCCAGCGAGCGCGTCGTGGATGCTGCGGTTCATTCGTTCGGCGGCAAAGGCTTCGGTGCCCTTCGCCAGTGCCTCGACGGCGGCGTCGATCGCATGGTGGTCTTCGCTCTCGCGAACAGCTTCCAGCAGCGTGAGCAGCTCGGCGATGGCGGCCTGCTCGTCGGCGCCGAGCAGATCGCCGTCGGCTGCGAGCGCGGCCCGCGTGGCAAGCAGCATGCGCTCGGCTTCGACACGCGACTCGCGCAGGCTGCGTGCCTTCATGTCCGCTTCGGCAGTGCTGAAGCTTTCCTTCAGCATGCGCGCCACGTCCTCGTCGGACAAACCGTAGCTCGGCTTCACCGCGATGGCCGCCTCCACGCCCGAGGTCTCCTCACGGGCGGACACGTTCAGCAAGCCGTCGGCATCGACCTGGAAGCTGACGCGGATGCGTGCCGCACCCGCCACCATCGGCGGAATGCCGCGCAGCTCGAAGCGGGCGAGCGAGCGGCAGTCGCTGACAAGTTCGCGCTCGCCCTGAACGACATGGATCGCCATGGCCGTCTGGCCGTCCTTGAAGGTGGTGAACTCCTGGGCGCGCGCGGTGGGAATGGTGCTGTTGCGCGGGATGATGCGCTCGACCAGCCCGCCCATCGTTTCGAGCCCGAGCGACAGCGGGATGACGTCGAGCAGCAGCAGTTCATCGGCGCCGGCGTTGCCCGCCAGCGCGTTGGCCTGGATGGCCGCACCCAGCGCAACGACCTCGTCGGGGTTGAGGTCGGTGAGCGGTGTCTGGCCGAAGAACTCGCCCACGGCCTTCTGCACCATCGGCATGCGGGTGGAGCCGCCCACCATCACCACCCCACGCACGTCGCTCTTGTCGGCCTTGGCGTCGCGCAGCACCTTGCGCACGGCCGCCAGCGTTCGCGCCACCAGGTCGCGGCCCAGCGTATCGAGCTGCTCGCGGGTCACGCGCACCGACAGCTCGCCGCCGGACAAGGGACACGCGAGCGTCGCATGGTCGGCCGCCGAGAGCTTTTCCTTGGCGGCACGCGCCGCGACCAGCACGCTGCGCTTGTCCTGCGGCGTGTTGGCATCGAGTTCGGCCTGCGCCAGCGCCCAGTCGGCGAGCAGGCGGTCGAAGTCGTCGCCGCCGAGGGCCGAATCGCCGCCCGTCGCGACGACTTCGAACACCCCGTGGCTCAGGCGAAGCAGCGAGATGTCGAAGGTTCCACCCCCGAGGTCGTAGACGGCATACAGGCCCTCCGAGCCGTGCTCGAGGCCATAGGCGATCGCGGCGGCCGTCGGTTCGTTGATCAGGCGCAGCACGTTGATGCCGGCAAGCTGCGCCGCATCCTTCGTGGCCTGGCGCTGCGCGTCGTCGAAGTAGGCCGGCACGGTGATCACGGCGCCGAACAGGTCGTCGTCGAAGGTGTCTTCGGCACGCTGGCGCAGTGTCGCGAGGATTTCGGCAGACACCTCCACCGGCGACTTCACGCCGTCGGCGGTCTGCAGCTGCACCATGCCCGGCGCATCGACGAACTCGTAGGGGAGCTTCTCGCGGTGTGCAATGTCTGCGAGGCCCCGGCCCATGAACCGCTTGACCGAGACGATGGTGTTGCGCGAGTCGATGGCCGCTTCGGCGAGGGCATCGTGGCCGATGCGCCGGCCACCGCTTTCGAGGTAGCGAACTGCCGATGGAAGAATCACCCGGCCTGCGTCGTCCGGCAGGCACTCGGCAACGCCGTTGCGAACGGCGGCCACCAGCGAGTGGGTCGTTCCGAGATCGATGCCGACCGCGACGCGCCGATGGTGAGGGTCGGGCGCTGCGCCGGGTTCGGAGATCTGAAGCAGTGCCATGGTCTTGGTTATTGTCCCAGCGCCTCGAGTCGGCTATCGATGTCTTCGCCAAAGCGCTCAACGAACATGAGGGCTCTCACCTGCTGCGCTGCGGCCTGTACATCCTGCCGCTCGTCGAGGGTGCAGCGCAACTCGTCGAATGCCGACTTCTTGCGCGCCGTCACTTCGTCGGCCAGTGCCTGCACCTCGTCGGCCGTGTCGGCGTCGTCGAGCGCCTCGCGCCAGGCCATCTGCTGCATCAAAAAGCTTGCCGGCATCGCCGTGTTGTTCTCCGCATCGATCGGTGCGCCGCCGAGTTCGCACAGGTAGGCGGCGCGCCGCAACGGATCCTTCAATCGTTGGTAGGCCTCGTTGACGCGCACGGCCCACTGCATCGCGACACGCTGGGCGGCGGTGCCCTCGACGGCAAAGCGATCGGGGTGGACCTCGGCCTGCAGCGCGCGCCAGCGAGCGTCGAGCACGGCACGGTCCTGCTCGAAGCGCCGCGGCACGGCGAACAGTTCGAAATCGTCGCTGTCGAGTCTCATCCGTCCACGAAAAGGGCGCGGCAAGCCGCGCCCTTTCTGTCCATCTGGCCGAGCCGCTACACGCGGAACGACTCGCCGCAACCGCAGCGGTCCTTCTCGCGCGGGTTGCGGAACTTGAAGCCTTCGTTGAGGCCCTCGCGCACGAAGTCGAGTTCGGTGCCGTCGAGATAGGGCAGGCTCTTGGGGTCGACCAGCACCTTCACGCCGTGCTCTTCGAACACCACGTCCTCCGGCGCCACGTCGTCGGCGTACTCCAGCTTGTAGGCGAGCCCCGAGCAACCCGTGGTCTTCACGCCCAGCCGCACGCCGACACCTTTGCCGCGTTTGCTGATGTAGCGCGAGACGTGGCGGGCAGCGGCCTCGGTGAGGGTGACGGCCATGGGATCACGCTGCCTTGGCTTCGGCGGCGACGGCGCCCGCGCTCTTGGCCTTGTAGTCCTGCACCGCCGCCTTGATCGCGTCTTCGGCCAGGATGGAGCAGTGGATCTTCACCGGCGGCAGCGCCAGTTCCTCGGCGATCTGCGTGTTCTTGATCGTGAGCGCTTCGTCGAGCGACTTGCCCTTGACCCATTCAGTCACGAGCGAACTCGAGGCGATGGCCGACCCGCAGCCGTAGGTCTTGAACTTCGCATCCTCGATCAAGCCGGTCTGCGGATTGACCTTGATCTGCAGCTTCATCACGTCGCCGCAGGCAGGCGCGCCGACCATGCCGGTGCCCACCGTGTCGTCGCCCTTTTCGAACGAGCCCACGTTGCGCGGGTGTTCGTAGTGATCCACAACCTTTTCGCTGTATGCCATGTCAGTTCTCCAACAACTTCAGTGCGCGGCCCATTGGATGGTGCTGATGTCGACGCCGTCCTTGTACATCTCCCACAGCGGCGACAGTTCGCGCAGCTTGGCCACCCGATCCTTCAGCGTCGCGACCGCGTAGTCGATCTCCTCGACCGTCGTGTAGCGGCCGATGGTCATGCGCAGCGACGAATGCGCGAGCTCGTCGCTGCGGCCGAGCGCGCGCAGCACGTAGCTCGGCTCCAGGCTGGCGGAGGTGCAGGCCGAACCCGACGACACCGCGATGCCCTTCACGCCCATGATCAGCGACTCGCCTTCGACGTAGTTGAAGGACATGTTGACGTTATGCGGCACCCGCTTCTCGGGATGGCCATTGAGGAACACCTGCTCGATGTCGGCCAGGCCGTCGATCAGCCGGCGATGCAGCATGTGGATGCGCTCGCGCTCCTCGCCCATCTCCTCGCGGGCGATGCGAAACGCCTCGCCCATGCCGATGATCTGATGCGTGGGCAGCGTGCCCGAACGCATGCCGCGCTCGTGGCCGCCGCCGTGCATCTGCGCTTCGATGCGCACGCGCGGCTTGCGGCGCACGTAGAGCGCGCCGATGCCCTTGGGCCCATAGGTCTTGTGCGAAGCGAGGCTCATCAGGTCGACCGGCAGCTTGGCGATGTCGATATCGACCTTGCCGGTGGCCTGCGCCGCGTCGACGTGGAAGATGATCCCGCGCTCGCGGCACATCGCACCAATCGCCGCGATGTCCTGGATGACGCCGATCTCGTTGTTGACGAACATCACCGACACCAGGATCGTGTCCGCTCGCATGGTGCTCTTCAGCAGATCGAGGTCGAGCATGCCGTCTTCCTGCACCGGCAGGTAGGTGACCTCGAAGCCCTGGCGCTCCAGTTCGCGCGTCGTGTCGAGCACGGCTTTGTGCTCGGTTTTCACGGTGATCAGGTGCTTGCCGCGTGTCTTGTAGAACTGGGCCGCACCCTTGAGTGCGAGGTTGTTGGACTCGGTGGCGCCCGAGGTCCAGACGATCTCGCGCGGATCGGCACCGATCAGCCGAGCCACCTCTTCGCGTGCGTTCTCGACCGCCGCTTCAGCTTCCCACCCCCATGCGTGGCTGCGCGAGGCCGGGTTGCCGAAGTGCTCGCGCAGCCAAGGGATCATCTTGTCGACAACACGCTGGTCCACCGGCGTGGTAGCGCCGTAGTCCATGTAGATCGGGAAGTGCGGGGTCGTGTCCATGGGGTGGCGAGTGTGCTCAACGCGCCGCTTCCACGGCGCTGCGAGGGTCAAGACGGCTTACTTCGAAAAGGCGTTTCCGAGAGCAAAAACGGAGTTCGGTGCGGTCACCTTGATGGGCTTGACGACCGGCTGCGACGAGATCGCCCGTTTCACCGGGTGCTCCTCGATCGACACGCCCTTGGCGAGCTGCTCGTCGACCAGCGACTTCAGCGAGATCGAATCGAGGTATTCGATCATCTTCGTGTTCAGGCTCGCCCACAGGTCGTGCGTCATGCAGCGGCCGGTGTCC
>CAJPFZ010000086.1 GCA_905339355.1 Burkholderiaceae bacterium | reverse complement strand
CGCTCGGCGCGCTGGCCCCGGCCGCCCGCTCGCAAACCGTCATGAAGGCGGCCGACGTGCACCCGCCCGGCTATCCCACCGTGGTGGCGGTGGAGCACATGGGCAAGAAGCTCGAGGCCGCCACGCAGGGCCGCATCAAGTTCCAGATGTTCCCCGGCAGCGTGCTCGGCGGCGAGAAGGAAATGATCGAGCAGACGCAGGTCGGCGCGATCCAGGTGCTGCGCACCTCGTTGGGCCCGGTCGGCCCGGTGGTGCCCGAGGTCAACGTGTTCAACATGCCGTTCGTCTTTCGCGACATCAAGCACATGCGCGCGGTGATCGACGGGCCGATCGGCCAGGAGCTGCTCGACAAGATCAGCGCGAGCCCCGCCAAGCTGATCGGCCTGGCGTGGATGGACGGTGGCTCGCGCAGCCTCTACACGAAGAAGCCGGTGCGCACGCCCGCCGACCTGAAGGGCCAGAAAATCCGCATGATGGGCAATCCGCTGTTCGTCGACACGATGAACGCGATGGGCGGCAACGGCATCGCGATGGGCTTCGGCGAGGTGTTCACCGCCATCCAGACCGGCGTGGTCGATGGCGCGGAGAACAACCCGCCGTCGTTCTTCTCGACCAACCATCACAAGGCCGGTGCCAAGTACTACACGCAGACCCACCACCTCATCATCCCGGAGATCCTGGTCATGTCCAAGGTCACCTGGGACAAGCTGCCGCCGGCCGACCAGGCGCTCGTCAAGAAGACCGCGCGCGAGGCGCAGCTCGAGCAGCGCGAGCTGTGGGACAAGGCCGTCACCGAATCGACCGCGAAGCTCAAGGCCGACGGCGTGGAGTTCATCAACATCGACAACAAGCCGTTCTATGACGCCACCGAGCCGGTGCGCGCGAAATACGGTGCGGCGTTTGCCGACCTGATGAAGCGCATCGCGGCCGTCCAGTGAGCGAACGGGCGCTGCGTGAGCGACGCGAGCACGCCTTCGCGAGCGTGCTCGATGGCCTGTACCTGGCTTGCATCTGGACGGCCGGGCTCGCCATTGCGGCGATGTCGATCATCATCCCGGTCGGCGTGTTCATGCGCTACGTGATGGGCTTCGGCGCGCAATGGCCCGAGCCGATCGCGATCCTGCTGATGGTGGTGTTCACCTTCATTGGCGCGGCAGCGGGCTACCGGGCGGGTGGGCACATCGCCGTCACGCTGCTGGTCGAGCGGCTGCCGGCGCCACTTCAGGCCGTGTTGCACCGCGTGGTGGACCTGCTGCTGATCGTCGTGTGCGGCTTCGTGCTGTGGTACGGCACGCGGCTGTGCGTGCAAACCATGGGCCAGTCGATCGCCGAGCTGCCGTGGCTGCCGGTGGGCGTGACCTACGCGGCCATCCCGCTCGGCTCGCTCGCCACGCTGCTGTTCGTGTTCGAGCACCTGCTGTTCGGCCCGCAGTCCGCGCGCGCCGTCGTGGCCTTCGGCGAGGCGAGCTGAGGCATGGACGCGCTGATCCTGCTCGGCAGCTTCTTCGTGCTGATGATGCTCGGCATGCCGGTGGCCTACGCGCTCGGCCTGTCGGCGCTGATCGGCGCGCTGTGGATCGACCTGCCGCTCGACGCGGTGATGATCCAGCTCGCCAGCGGCGTCAACAAGTTCAGCCTGCTGGCGATTCCGTTCTTCGTGCTGGCCGGCGCCATCATGGCCGAGGGCGGCATGGCGCGGCGGCTGGTGGCGTTTGCCGGCGTGCTGGTCGGCTTCATCCGCGGCGGGCTGAGCCTCGTCAACATCATGGCCAGCACCTTCTTCGGCGCCATCTCCGGCAGCTCGGTGGCCGACACGGCGAGCATCGGCTCGGTGCTGATCCCCGAGATGGAACGCAAGGGCTACCCGCGTGCCTTTGCCACCGCCGTCACCTGCAGCGGCAGCGTGCAGGCGATCCTCATCCCGCCCAGCCACAACGCGGTGATCTATTCGCTGGCGGCGGGGGGTACCGTCAGCATCGCCGCCCTGTTCATGGCGGGGGTGCTGCCGGGGCTGCTGCTGGGCCTCACGCTGGCGGCGCTGTGCATGATCATCGCGAGGAAGGAGAACTACCCCAAGGGCGAGGTCATTCCGCTCAGGCAGGCGCTGAGAATCGCGGCCGATGCGCTGTGGGGGCTGATGACGATGGTGATCATCCTCGGCGGCATCCTCTCCGGCGTGTTCACCGCCAACGAGAGCGCGAGCATCGCCGTCGTCTGGGCCTTCTTCGTCACGATGTTCGTCTACAAGGACTACCAGTGGCGCGACCTGCCCAAGCTGGTGCACCGCACCGTCAAGACGGTGACGGTGGTGATGATCCTGATCGGCTTCGCCGCCTGCTTCGGCTACCTGATGACGCTGATGCAGATCCCGATCAAGGTGACGATGTTCTTCACCAGCCTGTCGGACAACAAGTACGTCATCCTCGCCCTCATCAACGTGATGCTGCTGATGCTCGGCTGCCTGATGGACATGGCGCCGCTGATCCTCATCCTCACGCCGATCCTGCTGCCGGTGGTCAAACTGTTGGGCGTGGACCCGGTGCATTTCGGGATGATCATGATGGTCAACCTGGGAATGGGCCTGATCACGCCGCCGGTGGGCACGGTGCTCTTCGTCGGCAGCGCAGTCGCCAAGCTGAAGATCGGCATCGTCACGAAGGCGATGATGCCGTTCTTCGTCGCCATGCTCGTCGTGCTCGGAA
>CAJPFZ010000085.1 GCA_905339355.1 Burkholderiaceae bacterium | reverse complement strand
CTGATCCGGCAGACGGTCGAGGGCGGGCGACGCAATCACCGCCACGTGGGCATTTGCGGCCAGGCGCCGTCGGACTATCCTGAGATGGCCGAGTACCTGGTCGAACTCGGCATCGATTCGATCAGCGTCACGCCCGACACGCTGCTCGAGGTGACACGCAAGGTGCTGACGGTCGAGCAACGGCTCGGCCGGCCGCCGCGCGACGCCGCCGTCGAGGCCGACACCCAAGGAGCATGAACATGAGCCTGCCCATTTCCACGTTGATGCAGCGCGAGGTGTCGGTGATCGACATGGACGACACGGTTGCGCAGGTCGAGTTGCTGTTCGCCGAAAAAAAGCTCTCGTGGGCGCCGGTGGCCGAGGGCGGCCGCTCGGTGCTCGGCGTGATCAGCGCCGCCGACCTGCTGCAGTTTCACGCCATGGGCGGCGACCCGGCCGCCGTCAAGGCCTGGCAGCTGTGCACCTACAAGCCGATCAGCGTGAGCCCCGACACGCCGCTCGACGAGGTGGCGCGGCTGATGATCGAGCGCCAGGTGCACCACGTCATCGTCGACGGCGGCGAGCGCATCGTCGGCGTGGTGTCGTCATTCGACTTCGTGCGCAGTTACGTTCGCGGCTGACCGCACACTGCAGGCAGGTCATACCGCGCGCGCAGTCGCTGCCGCGGCGGCCTTGCGCTTCGCCGCCGCGCGCTTCGCATTGGCGGCCAGCAGGTGAGCGTGCATCTGCGCGAACTCGCGGTCGAACTCGTCGGTGATGGTCTGCGGGTCCGGCACCAGCCGGGCGTCGGCGATCAGCGCCATCGAGGCCATGCCGCGGTAGCTCATGATGCTGATGCCCACGCCCATCTGGTCGCCGGGGTGCGGCACCCAGAACATCATCCGCTCGATCGGCGTGCCGGCCAGGTACATCGTCTTGCGCGGGCCGGCCACGTTGGTCATGACGAGGCTCACCTTGCTGCCGAACAGATCCTGCGCGACCTCCTCCAGCACCTTGGGCCCGCGGCCGAAGACGTCGAGCAGCAGCCGCATTCCGATCGCCTCGGGCGAACGCTTGAGCTCGTCCATGCGGGCTTTGGTGGCGCTCAGGCGCTGCACCGGGCTGGCGGCCGCCACCGGCAGGTCGAGGATGACGAGGCCGAATTCGTTGCCGAGTTCGCCCACGCGCTCGGGCGGACGCAGGTCCACCGGCACCATTGCGCGCACGGTGGTGTGATTCACGTCGACACCGCGGCGCAGCAGGTAGGTGCGCAAGGCACCCGCCATCGCCGCCACCAGCACGTCGTTGACCTTGGCGTTGAAAGGCGCCGCCACCGCCTTGGCGTCGGCGATGGCCACCGGTTTCGACCAGGCCACATGCTTGCGCACGCCGAACTCGCCCTTGAACGGCGACTGCGGGTCGGGCGATTTGAGCAGGTCGCCGATCAGCACGCCGGCGCCATCGAGCACGAGCGCCGCCTTGTCGATCAGCGGCTGCGGATGCATCAGCGCGTCCCAGGCGGCACCGGTGGCGGCGAGCACCTCGCGGGCCGACTGCTCGACCGATTCGAAGGCCGAACTCAACAGCCCCTGCGCCACCTCGGGCTCCGGTTCGATCGCGGGCGGCTCTTGTGCCTGCCGGCGCGCCGAGGTGTCGAACAGCCGGCGCGCCACGGCCATCATCGCGGCGCCGTCGCCAATGCAATGGTGGTAGCGCATGACGAGCGCGCTGCCGTGGTCGACACCGTCGATCACGTGCACCTGCCACAGCGGCACGTCGCGGGGCAGCGGCGAACTCGCGATGTCGTCGAGCAGCGCGCACAGCGCCGCGCGATCGTGCGGCGCCGGCAGCGCCGCATGGTGCACGTGGCGGTCGATGTCGAAGTCGGCCACGTCTTCCCAGTGCGGCGTCGGCAGGGGCAAGCCGCGCTCGACCACCCGCTGGCGGAAGCGGTCGATGCGCGCGAGCCGAGCCTCGTAGACGGCGCGCACCTTCGCGAAGTTCAGCGGCTTGGCCGTCAGCAGCAGCGCCGTGACGACCGCCGGATTGGCCGGTCCGTCCATGTGGAACCAGGCCGCATCGACGGGGTTCATCGGGCAGGTGCTCATGAAATGCTCTCCTTGTGCGCTCGGCAGCGGGTGAAGTCCGCCGGAGGACATCCGCTCGGTGTTAGACGCCGCATCATGGGAGCGAGAGGCCCGCACTGGCGTCCTCCTGAAGGAGGCCGAAGGCGAGTCCGCCGGGCTCGGCGCAGGTGGCGTACCAGCCAATGCCGGGGATCGGCATCCTCGGTTCAAGAATGCGCCCCCCGTTGGCCTGCACCCGCCCTACTGTTTGGTCGAGGTCGGCAACGGCGACGGTGACCTGCGTCATCGGTCTTCCGCCGCTGAGCGCAGCGTCTTTGATGCTTCCCATGCCGCCATTGATCCCAGGTTCGGTCCCGGGACCTGCCGTGATCAGGTAGTACTCGAAAGGCATCTGGAATCGCTCGAAGCGCCAGCCCAGAACACGCTCGAAGAACGCGCGAGCCTGGGCCAGATCGTTCACCGTGAGGTCAAAGTGAGTCGGCTTCATGCAAGGGATCCTGGGCCACCGTGCCTCGAGCCCTGCTTGCGCAGGACCGCCAGCACTTCGGGCAGCGACCGCGGCGCAGCACGCCTCGGAAACACGGGCCTGTTGAGGCCCATTCATCGCGCCCTATCCGCCGCAGCGGCCATGCTCGCAGCACGGTGGCTGTCTTCAATCTAGGTGCCGCCGGGCGGGGCGGCTTGCGCCAGATCAGTACTGCGCATGAAGCCGCCCACACAACGATGCATGGGGCAGGACCGCGGCATCGACCAGGTGATCCCGCGCCCGTGGCGGGTGCCGGCGTGGGCCAGGCCGAAGCTCCTGCGGCGCTGGCGCTGCCTGGCGGCGGCACGAGGTCGCCCGGGTGGCGCTGCTGCTGCACGCTGCTCGCCAGGCCTTGTGTGCGGCGTCATCGCCGGTGAAGGCGGGCGCGTGGCAAACTGGATCGACGCTCGGCCCGGATCGGGCCGCCGCAACCCGCCCCCCGAGGAGACGCCAATGCTGACAATGGAGAAGACGGCCGATTACGTGAAGCGCTGGGTCGCCGCGTTCGAGTCGAAAGACCTCGATCGCGTGCTGGACTTCTACACCAACGACGTGATCTTCCATTCCCCGCTGGTTGCGCGGCTGAGCCATGACCCCAGCGGCACCGTGCAAGGCAAGGCAGCGCTGCGCGCCTACGTGAAGAAGGGCTTCGAAGTGTTCGACCACATCAAGTTCACCGTGCTCGACGTGCTGCGCGGCGTCGACAGCATTGCTATCCACTACAAGGGCATCACGGGCACGCATGTCGTCGAGGTGCTGTTCTTCGACAAGGACGGCATGGTCCGCGAGTCGTACGTGCACTACTCGTCTCCTGAGTAGCATCGAAATTGCCGAAGGCTGTCTTGTCTCACGCTGATCGGGCGGGCCCTATGGCGTGCCTCCCCTGTGGTTTGACTGCCTGCGCTCCATTGGCCACAACTCGTATTCGATCGTGGCGCACACCAGCTTGAACAGGTACTCGCCCGAGCTATGGTCAGCAAACGGGCCGCTGTTGAACCTTGCGCTGTAGAAATTGCTCTCGGGCGGCGTGGCGAACGCCACGGAGCGCAAGGCCTGCGGCCGCAGCGCTGTGGGCAAGAACTCCGTCGTCTCGCTGATGGACCTCACGGCGCCGCGTTGCCAGTCGCCAGGCGCCGTGGGGCTGTCCGCAGGCTCCAGCGACTGTCGCTCCATGTCGTGCTTGGGGCCAGTGAATCGCATCATGTTCGTGTTACCCGCGGTGTGAAAGCCCAATGACAAAGGCGGCACGCGGGTCACGAGGTCTCTGGCATTCACGTGTGGAAAGCTCTGCGCGCCCAGCCGCCGGTTGTAGTCGGCCACGAAGTCGCTGTCTCCCGTTCGTGGTGTGCCGAAGGTATAGACGCTGTGCACGCTATAGCCTTCGGCCTGCAGGCGCAGCGCGGCCAGTTGGGCCAAGGCGGCGCCCAGGCTGTGGCCCGTTAACCAAATGGGCCGGTCTTTGTACGGAGTCAGTGCGGATTGGATCTGAAGCCACACGGCATCCAGCGCACTCTTGAAACCGTTGTGCATCGTGCCTTTGGCCCAATCGGCGGCAGCGCGGCGCCCGTCCAGGTCGGTGATGAAGTTCTTGAACCCTGAGGTGCCGCGAAAGGCCAGCACCACGACCTCGTCTTTGGTTGCGACAAACGCACTCGTGTCCGTGGCAGGGTCGGTGATCTCGGTCGCCCGCGTGTAGCCCGAGCGGCGCAACTGCTCGCTGATGCGGGCAGAGTCCCAATAGCTCAGGTCTGACATTTCCGCCATGCGGGTGGCATTGAGCAGTGAGTAGCCGGCCGCAGGCACGCCAAATTCGAGCAGGCTCACCGGAATCACGTCATCACGCCCATAGCGCTGGCGGTTGGCCACTCGGCCAACACAGCGCAGCATCCGCAGCGTTGGCGGCAGGTCGCCGCATTCCCTTGCTGCATCAGCTTCTCGCCCGTCGGGCGGTGGCGGCAACGATTGGCGGTAGGTCTGCGCGAGCCGTTCAAGATCTGGCAGCGAGTCGCCGCTGAGCTTGGGTTCGCCCGTGTTGATCACGTAGTGCAGAAAGGCGGCCCGCACCGCCTCGACATTGCGCACCCGCGCGCGCAAGCGGAATTTGTAGAGCATCAGGGTTTCGGCCAGTTCGCTGTTGCCGTGTTTCAGACAGACGAGCAAGGCGCTGGCGGCTTGGGGTCGCGGCAGCTGGCTCACATAGGCACTGGCAGCCTTCTGAAACGTGCGCAGATTCAGCGCTTGCGGGGTCGTCGCATCACAGCTGGCGCTCTGAGCCACCGCCGATCGGGACGGGAGCCAGCTGGTTGCACAGACGATGCCAATGAAAATCAGCAATCGATGGCCGGTGCGGCGGATGGCAATCATGGTGGGCCAGGTTCAGAGCAACTTGAGCTTCTCCCAACCAATCGCGCGGGCGCTCAGCGATTGCAGGACCGGTTCCGGGATCAGGACTTCCTACCGCCCCATACGAGCGCGCGCACTGCCATCGAGGGCGTGAGCAGCGTGGGCAAGGGCCGGCTCAGCGAGAAAACCTCGACCATCGCACGGTGGACCTCATCGCGGGTGTGTGAAGCGCGGTGAAGCCGCTCGATGTAGGCGTTGACGAGCGCCGAGCCCACTGGGCGGCGCCCCTTGACCTCAGGGTGCCGGAGATCTTCTCCTGCGCTCAGGGCCCAAGCTTGATCGACGACGCGCGCCGCCATGCGGCCGTACCGCTCGGGCAGCCGCTCCAGCCCTTTCCGCAGGCACGCGCTTAGCGCGCGCGCCTCGAAGGCGGCCACGCTCATTCCCTGTCCGTATGCAGGGTTGAAGCTGCACAGAGCGTCGCCGAGCGCGAGCAACCCTGGCGGCGGCGAATCGACTCGTTCCCAGTGTCGCCGCAGGTTGCTCGGGAAGCGATACTGGGAAGGCGAGGAC
>CAJPFZ010000084.1 GCA_905339355.1 Burkholderiaceae bacterium | reverse complement strand
GACCTGGGCGTTGAGGTTGGCGCCGTCCATGTACACCTGGCCGCCGTGCCGATGCACGATCGCGCAGATCTCCTTCACCGCCTCCTCGAAGACGCCGTGGGTGGACGGGTAGGTGATCATCAGGCAGGAGAGGGCGGCGGCATGCTGCTCCGCCTTGGCCTCGAGGTCGGCGACGTCGACGTTGCCGCTGTCGTCGCAATCGACCACCACCACCTGCAGGCCGCACATCTGCGCCGTCGCCGGGTTGGTGCCGTGCGCCGACTTCGGGATCAGGCAGACGTTGCGGTGCGCCTCACCCTGCGCCGCCTGGTAGCGGCGGATCGACACCAGACCGGCGTATTCGCCCTGGGCGCCGGAGTTGGGCTGCATGCAGATGGCGTCGAAGCCGGTGACGGCCTTCAGCCAGTCGCTGAGGCTGCCGATCATTTCGGCGTAGCCGGCAGCCTGCTCGGGCGGAGCGAAGGGATGCATGTCGCCGAACTCCGGCCAGGTGACGGGGATCATCTCGCTGGTGGCGTTCAGCTTCATGGTGCACGAGCCGAGCGAGATCATCGAGTGGTCGAGCGCGAGGTCCTTGTTCTGCAGCCGCTTCAGGTAGCGCAGCATCTCGTGCTCGGTGTGGTGAGCGCTGAACACCGGGTGAGACAGGATGGCGTCCGTGCGCAGCTGGCCGGCGAGGGGATCGTCCGCCGCCGCCTTCGCGTCGAGCTTGTCGATGTCGGCCGGCTTGCTCGTGATGGCCCGCAGGATCGCGGCGACATCCTCGCGCGTGGTCTTCTCGTCGAGCGAAATGCCGCGCACGGTGTCGGAGACATGGCGCAGGTTGTAGCCCGGCACTTCCGCGGTCGTCTCGACCTGGAGCGTGTCGAACCAGCGCTGCGTCAGCACCTTCACGCCGGCGGCCTTCAGCCCGGCGGCGAGGATGCCGGTGAGGCGGTGGATGCGCCCGGCGATGGTCTTCAGCCCCTGCGGGCCGTGGTAGACGGCGTACATGCCGGCGATGTTGGCGAGCAGCACCTGCGAGGTGCAGATGTTGGAGTTGGCCTTCTCGCGGCGGATGTGCTGCTCGCGTGTCTGCAGCGCCATGCGCAGGGCGCGCTTGCCGCGCGCGTCGATGGAGACGCCGATGATGCGGCCGGCGACGGCGCGCTTGTGCTCGTCCTTCGTGGCGAAGAAGGCGGCGTGCGGGCCGCCGAAGCCCATCGGCACGCCGAAGCGCTGCGAGGAGCCGAGCGCGATGTCGGCGCCCATGGCGCCAGGCGATTTCAGCAGCACCAGGGCCATCAGGTCCGTGGCGACCGCCGTGATGCAGCCACTGACTTTCAGTTGGGCGACGATGTCCGTCAGGTCGACGCACTCGCCGTTGGCGTTCGGGGTTTGCAGCAGGGCGCCGAAGACTTCCTGCTTCGATGCATCGGCGGCCGGGCCGACGATCAGCTCGTAGCCGAACCAGCCGGCGCGCGTCTTCACCACGTCGAGGGTCTGCGGAAAGCAGGCGGCGTCGACGAAGAAGGCATTGGACTTCGACTTCGAGGCGCGCCGCGCCATGGTCATGGCCTCGGCGGCGGCGGTGGCCTCATCCAGCAGGGAGGCGTTCGCCAGTTCCATGCCCGTCAGGTCGATGACCATCTGCTGGTAGTTCAGCAGGGCCTCCAGGCGGCCCTGGGCGATCTCGGCCTGGTAGGGCGTGTAGGCCGTATACCAGCCCGGGTTCTCCAGCACGTTGCGCAGGATCACCTTGGGCAGCAGGGTGTCGTAGTAGCCCATGCCGATCAGCGACTTCTTCAGCACGTTCTTCGCGGCGATGGTCTTGAGCTGGGCCAGGGCCTCGTGTTCGCGCCGAGGGCCGGGCAGGGGCAGAGGCTTCTGCAGGCGGATCGCGGCGGGCACGGTCTGGGCGATCAGCTCGTCGAGGCTGGCGGCGCCGACCGTGGCGAGCATGGCCGCCATGTCGTAGCCGTCGTGGCCGATATGGCGCGCGAGGAATTCGTCGTGCTGTTCGAGGGCGGAGAGGGGCAGGGCGGTCATGGGATCAGCTTTCGGCCGGGGATTGAGCAGGAGTGGTCGTCATCAGCCTTCTGCCGCCACCTTTTCATAGGCCGCCGCATCCAGCAGGCCGTTCAGGTCGGCGGCGTTGGCGGGCTTGATCTTGAACAGCCAGGCGGCGTAGGCGTCCTGGTTCACGCTCTCGGGGGCATCCACGGCGGCCTGGTTTGACTCGACCACCTCGCCGGCGATGGGTGAATAGATGTCGGAAGCGGCCTTCACCGATTCCACCACTGCGCATTCCTCGCCGGCCTTCACGGCGCGGCCGGCTTCCGGCAGTTCCAGGAACACGATGTCGCCCAGGGCTTCCTGGGCGTGGTCGGTGATGCCCACGGTCA
Source organism: Burkholderiaceae bacterium (assembly GCA_905339355.1). GTDB lineage: Bacteria > Pseudomonadota > Gammaproteobacteria > Burkholderiales > Burkholderiaceae_C > Albitalea. Next base: position 1,217 of record CAJPFZ010000084.1, on the reverse strand, counting down.
CGGTGCCGTCGGCGTTGAGCAGGACCCACTCGTGGGACTTGGTGTACTTCAGGTTGGCGGGAACGGTCATGGTGGGCTCCTTTAGATCAATGCCTTGCCGTGGCGGGCGAAATTGGGTTTGACGACCTTGGCCTTGAGGCGCTTGTCGCGGACTTCGACTTCGACGGTATCGCCGAGGGCGACGCCGACCGGGATGCGGGCCAGGGCGATGGACTGGTTCAGCGTCGGGGAGAACGAGCCGCTGGTGGTCTCACCGTCACCCTGTGCCGTGACGACCTTCTGGTGGGCGCGCAGCACGCCCTTGTCCAGCAGCAGCAGGCCGACGAACTGGCGCGTGGGCTTGAGGGCCTCCAGGGCCTTGCGGCCGATGAAGTCGCGCCCGGCGTCCTTCATGTCCACCGTCCAGGCCAGGCCCGATTCCAGCGGGTTCTGGGTCTCGTCCATGTCCTGGCCGTAGAGGTTCATGCCGGCCTCCAGGCGCAGGGTGTCGCGGGCACCGAGGCCGATGGGCGCGACGCCGGCGGCCTTGAGCCTGTCCCACACGGCGGCGGCCTGCCCGGCCGGCAGGGTGATCTCGAAGCCGTCCTCGCCGGTATAGCCGGTGCGAGCCACCAGCCAGCCGTCCCATTCCACGGCCTGGAAGGGCTGCAGCAGCACGGACTGGGCACGGGCGACGGGGAAGGCGGCCCAGAAGAGTTCGCGGGCGTTGGGGCCCTGGACGGCGATCATGGCGTATTCGGGGTGGTCGGTGACCGTGACCTCGAAGCCGGCGGTCTGGGTCTTCATCCAGGCCAGGTCCTTGTCGGCCGTGCCGGCATTGACGACGATGCGGTAGCGCTCCGGCGTGAAGAAATAGATGATGAGGTCGTCGATGACGCCGCCGTCCTCCTTGAGCATGCAGGAGTAGAGCGCCTTGCCGGGCAGCGCCAGCTTGGCGACGTCGTTGGCGACGAGGCGGCGCAGGTAGGCGCGGGCATCCTTGCCTTCCACGTCGACGGCGCGCATGTGGGAAACGTCGAACATGCCCGCATCGGAGCGCACCTTGTGGTGCTCCTCGATCTGGGACCCGTAGTTGATCGGCATGTCCCAGCCGGCGAAGTCGACGATCTTCGCGCCGGCGGCGACGTGGGCCTCGTAAAGCGGCGTGCGTTTGGCCATATCTCCCTCATCGTTCATGGACTTGCGTCCGACAGTTCGCGCCGTTTCGCGCCAAATAA
>CAJPFZ010000083.1 GCA_905339355.1 Burkholderiaceae bacterium | reverse complement strand
GTGTTCGCGACTACGAGGTCGAGCCCCTTCTCCTTGAGCTTTTTCCCGGCGTTCTCCTCGATGCTGTCGGTCTCGAGAGCAAAGCCAATGAGGGTCTGGCTTTTTTTCTTCAGGGTGCCCAGGTGCTTCAATACGTCCTGAGTCCTTTCCATCTCGAGGGAGAGGGACTTGGCGTCCTTCTTGACCTTGTTCGGGTAACTCTTCGTTGGCCTGTAATCGGCGACCGCTGCCGCCATTATGACTATGGTCGATTGCGGGAAGTACCTGACGCAAGCGTCGAGCATCTCCTCGGCGGTGCGCACCGGCACGAATGTCACCCCTACCGGACGTGGCAGGAACGACGGCCCTGAGACGAGGACGACTTCCGCACCCCTTCTCCTCGCGGCCTTCGCTATTGCGTAGCCCATCTTGCCGGACGAGGCGTTCGAGACGTACCTCACCGGGTCTATGGCCTCACGCGTGGGCCCCGCGGTGACAAGCACCTTCTCGCCCTTCAAATCTTTGGCGATGAGGGCCTCTTTCGCAGCCTCGAGTATCTCCTCGACGGAGGCGAGCCTGCCCTTGCCCTTGTAGCCGCAGGCGAGGTCGCCCTCCGCTGGCCCTACAAAATGATATCCCGCCTTCTCGAGCTTCTTGACGTTTGCCTGGACAATCGGGTTCGCCCACATCTGGGAATTCATGGAGGGGGCGAGAAGGACCGGCGCTTTCGCGGCCATGAGTATGGTCGAGAGGAGGTCGTCGGCAAGCCCGCCCGCGGCCTTGCCTATGATGTTGGCCGTAGCTGGCGCGACGATTATTAGGTCGGCCGACTGCGCGAGGTCTATGTGGCTTATCCTCGACTCTCCCGTGAGGTCGAAAAGGGCCGTGGAGACCGGGTTCTTCGCCAGGGTCGAAAGGCTCAACGGCGTTATGAACTCGGCCGCCGAACGGGTCATAACCGGATGTACCTCGGCCCCCTCTTTTATGAGGAGCCTGGTGAGCTCGAGGGCCTTGTAGGCAGATATTGCCCCGGTTACTCCCAGAGTTATCTTCTTGTTTTTCAGTATCAACAGCGGGCCTCAAAATTAAATATTTTTATTATATCTTTTTGATTCCGGCAAGAAAAGGGTTAATCTCCTTCTCTTCGCCTATGGTCGATTCCGGCCCGTGTCCAGGCAGCACCCTGACATCGTCGCCGAGGGGCAGGAGCCTTCGCGTGATGGAAGCCATGAGGTCTTCCATCGAGCCGCCTTCGAAATCCGTCCTGCCGATTGAGCCCGCGAAAAGAGTGTCCCCGGTGAAGAGGATTTTACCGTCTTCGATGTAGAGGCATATGCCGCCCCTGGTGTGGCCCGGCGTGTGAATGACCTTGAGCCTG
>CAJPFZ010000082.1 GCA_905339355.1 Burkholderiaceae bacterium | reverse complement strand
AGCATTGACAAGACCGATTGTGGGTAAAGGTTGAGGGGCTAGGTAAGCGGCCGGGCCGCCGGCCTGACCGCTGCCGTTCAGGGCCGATGTCTCGCAGACCACTGAAGCACGACGAACTGCTCGCGAGGTCAGGCCGCTCTTGAAGCCTCGCCCTCCCCGTGCACAATCCACGACGGCCGAGTACATCGGCCGCCGGCGCCTCTGCCCGCAGCCACTACCCACTTGGGCTAGTCGCCGATCACCCATCGCGGTAATAGACGCATCACCGCGGATGTTCCGTAATGCCCACAGGCGCCGTAAGGGCGCGCGCGTGCCTCTTTGCGAACGGAGAAACGGATGAACTTTGACAAGGAATTTGACGCGTCAGGGCTGGCCTGCCCTTTGCCGATCGTCAAGACCAAGAAGGCGCTGGCCGACATGGCGTCGGGCCAAGTGCTGCGCGTGATCTCCACCGACCCCGGGTCGGTGTGCGACATGGCTGCGTTTGCCGAGCAGACCGGCAACCAGTTGCTCGAACAAAGCGACGAGAACAAGCGGTTCGTCTTCTTGCTGCGGAAGGCGTGAAATGGACAACCGCGACGTTTGCGGCCTTGCCGCTCTGCTCCCCGTGGCGCACACCGCCCTTGGGACTGCCCGACGGGAGGCATGATGGCGGCCAAGAAGATGGCGATCATCGCCACCAAGGGCGCGTTGGACATGGCCTACCCGCCGCTGATCCTTGCCTCCACCGCCGCGGCGCTCGGCTGGGATGTGCAGGTGTTCTTCACGTTCTACGGACTGCAATTGCTGCGCAAGAACCTCGATGGCATCAAGATCAGCCCGCTTGCCAACCCGGCGATGCCGATGCCCGTGCCCATGCCGGTGGTTGTGCAGATGCTGCCGGGCATGGAGTCGATGGCGACGATGATGATGAAGGCCAAGATGAAGAAGAAGGGCGTGGCCTCGCTGGAAGAGCTGCGCGCGCTGTGCCTCGAGGCTGACGTGAAGTTCATCGCCTGCCAGATGACGGTGGACCTGTTCGAGTTCGAGAAGGGCGACTTCATCGACGGCATCGAATACGGCGGTGCCGCCACCTTCATGAAGTTCGCCGGCGAGACCGACGTCTGCCTGTTCATCTGAACCGAACAGCCGTGCGGCCGCAGCTCGCCTGCCGCCCGCGTGGCGGGCGCGCCGCCATCCGCTGATTGAGGACCAATTCCATGACCGACGCCAGCAACCTCCCGACCCTGGTGGTATGGGGCGCCTTCGCGCTTGCTTTCATCTTCGGCGCGGTGGCCAACCGCACCAACTTCTGCACCATGGGAGCGGTGTCGGACATCGTCAACATGGGCCACTGGGGCCGCATGCGCATGTGGCTGCTGGCCGTCGCCGTCGCGCTGGTCGGTGCCAACCTGCTCTTCTACTTCGGTCTCGTCGACCTGTCGAAGTCGGTCTACCAGCGCCCCACGCTGGCTTGGCTATCGCTGGCCGTGGGCGGCCTCACGTTCGGCGTGGGCATGACGCTGGCCGCGGGCTGCGCCAACAAGAACCTCGTGCGCCTGGGCGGCGGCAGCCTGCGCTCGCTGGTGGTGCTGACCTTCGTGGGCATCTCCGCGTACATGACCCTGAAGGGGCTGTTCGGCCAATGGCGCGCGAGCTACCTCGACCCGGTGAGCATCGACCTCTCCACGCTCGGCCTGGCCAGCCCGAGCCTGCCCGCGTTGCTGGGCAAGTGGTCCGGCGTGCCGGCCAGGACGGCACTGCTCGCGACGCTGTTGATCATCGGCGCCGGCCTGCTGATCTTCGTCTTCAAGGACAGGCGCTTTCGCGCCAATCGCGCACAGGTGCTCGGCGCCTTCGCCCTCGGCCTGATCGTGGTGGCCGGCTGGTACCTGAGCGGGCACGTGGGCTACGGCGAGAACCCGGAGACGCTGGAGACCGTGTACTTCGCCACCAACTCGCGCACCCTGGAAACACTGAGCTTCGTCGGCCCCACGGCCTACAGCCTGGAGCTGCTGATGTTGTGGACAGACAAGTCGCTGCACCTCACCTTCGGCATCGCCAGCGTGATCGGCGTGGTGCTCGGCTCGATGGCCTATGCCCTCGCGACGCGCCAGTTCCGCTGGGAAGGCTTCGCCTCCCTCGCGGATCTGCGCAACCAACTGACGGGCGCGCTGCTGATGGGCTTCGGCGGCGTCACCGCACTGGGCTGCACCATCGGCCAGGGGCTGTCGGGCCTGTCGACGCTCGCGCTCGGCTCGTTCATCGCCGTGGCCTGCATCGTCGTCGGCTCGGCGGCGACCTTGAAGGCTGTGGCCTGGCACGAAGAACGCACGGCCTGAGACAATGCGCTCCAGGGCCGTTGGTGCCCGTCAGGATGCGCATGAACCCTGTCGACAACGCGGCGCCCGCCGCCAAAACCGAAAACCTGGAGATCTCCCTCGCCAGTGCCACCGAGCTGTGCCGGCTCGGGCTGGGCACGATGATCGACATCCGCCAGTCGTTCGAGATCGAGATGAAGGGGGCGATACCGGGGACGGTGCACATCCCGCTGTCGGAAGTGAAGCTGCTGCTCGGCCATGCGCTGACCGAAGACGAGCAGGACGTTCTCGATGCCGGCAAGCCGAGCGACATCGACGTGCGCGAGTTCTTCACCACGATCAACCGCCTGCACCATGCGCACGACAACATCCTGCTGTGCATCTGCAACAGCGGGCGGCGCAGCCTCTACGCGGCCCAGCTGCTGCGCTCGCTCGGCTACGCGAAGGCGCTGTCGGTGGCCGGCGGCTTCCAGGCCTGGAAGAAGCAGCAGCAGGCACTGCAGAACGCTTAGTCAGTCGTCACCCGAAGGTCCCGGGTCGCGGATCTGGCAAAGCAGGTCTTCGGCCGCCTGCTCGTTCTCGGCAAACATGACCTTGACCTTGCCTTGCGGCGCGGCCTTCTCGGCCGCCCGCAGAACCTTGGCGTGCGCCGAGGCTTGCACGAACGCGCCGAATTCGGCGAGCTTCTCGAGCTGCGCGAAGGGCAGCACGCGGTAGACGTAGTACGGCACGGGCAAGCCCCTCAGATGTAGCGTTTGGACGCACGCCGCCGCCCCGGCAGTGCCTTCTGGATGATCACGCCGCGCACGTCGGCAAGGTCGGCGAGCGGCAGGTCGGGCCACGCCGGGTTCAGCGCATGCAGGCACCAGCCGCCGGCCTCGCGCCTCAGTTGCCGGAAGATCCATTCGCCGCGGTGCAGCGCGAGCACGTAGGCGCCGTCCCTGGTCAAGCCTTCGGGCTCGATGACCACGATCTCGCCTTCGTTGAACTCGGGCGCCATGCTGTGGCCCAGCACGCGCAGCGCGAACGATTCGCCGCCCGCGCAGTCCGGAAGTGCGGCGTCGCTGCTCACGCTGCCTGCTCCGCCACGTCGTGCTCGGTCACCAGAGCGAACAGCTGCTGCGCGGGCACGCCGGCGGCGCGCAGGTCGTCGTGCAGCACCTGCACGAACTCGCGCGGGCCGGCGAGGTAGAAGTCGCACTCGATGTCGAACAGGTCGGCGCGCATCGCCTGCGCGATCTCGCCGGCGCCACGCGCGGCGTCGGCGTTCGACGACAGCGCGACCTCGAACTGGTCGAGCGCTTCCGACCAGGCGCGGCACTGGTTGGCCATGAAGTGCCCGTCGCTGCGCGTGGCCAGCCAGAACAACGACAGCGACGGCGCCGCTTCGAGCGCGAGCGCGTGCTCGATCAGGCTCTTGACCGGCGCGAAGCCGGTGTCGCAGGCAGCGAACACCAGCGGGCGCGGGCCTTCGGCGAGCACGAAGTCGCCGAAGGGTCCACGCACCGTGACGGCATCGCCGGCCTTGAACTCGCCTTCGAACAGGCGGCGCGAGAACGCATCGCCGGCGTCACGCGGGATGAAGAAATGCAGGTTGCGGTCGTCGCAGGGGCAGCTCGCGATCGGATGGCTCGCATGCAGGTCGTCGCCCGCGGTCGCGATCGCCAGCTCCACCGACTGCCCGGCCAGGAAGCGCAGGCGGTGGCTGCGCGGCGTTTGCAGGTGCAACAAGCAGGTGTCGGGCGCGAGCGCGGTGACGGCGCGCACGTGGGTCACGATCTCCTGCGACGGAATGTCCGCGGGGCCGCTCGCTTCCAGCAGCTCCAGCGTCAGCTCGCTGCTGGCGGGCGTGTGGGCGCACAGCAGCGTGTAGCCCTGCCCTCGCTCGGCTTGCGACAACGGGTAGTCGAACGGCTGAATCTGCGCGACCTCGCCGGCGATCACCCGCACCTTGCACATGCCGCAGGTGCCGTTGCCGCAGCCGTAGTTGAGCTTGAGGCCGGCGCGCAAGCCAGCCTCGAGCAGCGTGTCGTGGCCTTCGACGGTGAACTCGTGGCCGCTCGGGCGCACGGTGACCTGTGCCGACATCACTTTCAACATGTCGTCCATCACATCCAGCAGATCGACCGATTCGGTGGCAAGCGCCTTCGCCAGCCCCTGCGACAGGGACTGCGTCAGCTCCTGCAGTTCAGCGTCGCCCTCTCGGCTCGCTGCCAACGCGCGCACACGTTGCTGCAGCTCGATCACCAGGCCGTGATAGCGCTGCAGGTGGCGGCGCACGTCGGCCAGCTCCTGGCTTTGCAGGAACAGGCGCTGGGCCAGCACCTCCTGGCTCGGCAGAAGGCGCTCGCGAACGCGTTTGCCGAACGCCTCGTCCTTGATGCTCGCGACGCGCTCGAGCAGGCCCGAGGCTTCGAGCCGCGCGGACGGGTAGACGCGCAACAGCTCGTCGGTGGAGACCAGCCCGTCGCTCAGACTCAGCGCGCCGTCGCGCACCTGCTGCTGCAGCACGCCGCGCGCCACGCCCACCAGCTGGGCGGCCCGCCAGACCGTGAGCCAATGCGCCATCTCAGTTCATCCGATGCGGTCGAGATAGCGCGCCCGGTACAGCAGCCGCGCCTGCGCCGGATCGTCGACGAAGCCCGCGCGGTCATGCAGCACGTTGTTGCAGACGAGGCCCATGCCCGCTTCGAGCCGGGTGCGAAACAGCGCCGGCGCGTCGCCCGCCAGCAGCCGCTGCAGGAAGGCCACGGCCTCCCGCGTGGCGGCGTCGTCCTTCCATTCGATGCTGCGCGTTCGTGCGGTGTAGCGCATGTGCAGCGCGCCGCCGCCATGCGTGACCGAGAACACCGGTCCGCTCTGCGCCGCACGGGCGACGCCGGTCTCGTCGCAGCGCTCGGGAATGGTCATCGCATCGTTCGCCATCAGCGCGCGCACCCACTCGGGGTTGGCCTCGCGCAGCGCGATGTAGGCCATCTCGTGGTCCATCAGCGCGTTGGCGCCGCCCTCGCGCGCCGGCCGCACGCAGTGCAGCAGCATCGCGCCGATGCGCCGCTGCGGCGGGTGGTAGTAGCCGTCGGTGTGCCACTTGATGGGCCG
>CAJPFZ010000081.1 GCA_905339355.1 Burkholderiaceae bacterium | reverse complement strand
CGCCGCGACGCGCTGCTAGAAGGTGCGCGCACGATCGCCTGCGCACATGCGCTCGCGCGCACCTGCGGCGTCACGTCGCCGCAGCCGCAATGCGTGGTGCTGCGCGTGCTCGCGCCGCGTGTGGAGCCGGCCATGCAGCTGATGGCAGCGGTGTGGGCATGCTGGCGGGATGTGGCTTGGTCGATGAAAGCCTGTGCGCCACGGGTTTGGCGCACGTAGGTTCGACGGGCGGGTGCGTTCAACCCCGCGTCAGCGTAAAGGCCTGGCACTCGGGGCCGGCGTCGCCGGCGCGGACGCAGGCAACTGCCGCTGCTGCAGCAGCGGATTCGCCCGCTCGCACGGATCGCCCGGCACCTGCGCGCTCACCGTGCCGGCGGCGCCTGCCGCGCCCGTGCCTGAACTATTGACCTGCCGATCGGTCGGGCCGGCTGGCGGCGGTACCGCAGGCACCACCGCCGCACGGCGCTCGGTCTCGGTGATCGGGCAGCCCGCGCGGGTCGTCGGGCCCGATGCCGCCTGTGGGTTGGCGGGCACTTCCTGCGCTTCCACGACGCGCGAGCCGGTGCCGGCGTCGATCACCAGGCTCGCGGCCAGGCCAATCACCACCGCCAGCAGGGCCGACGGCTTGTCGATGTCAATGTCCATGTCCATGCGGCTCTCCCGGTCAACACGACGGTTCCTCCTTATGAATTGACGGCAATCGATGTGCCCAGCCGGCCGCGAACCGGCGTTCGCCCACCCGAATGCGGGGGTGGCGGATAGCCCGAACTGGCGGTGAAGCACGCCTGATTTCGGGGCAATGCCCGCGGCGCCGGTTTCGACAATCGCTCATCCACCACTTTCGCGGACGGGTCAGCGTGCCTCCTCCCGAGAAGATCCGGCTCGGCGACCTGCTGGTCCGGCAAGAACTCATCAGCGCCGATCAGCTCGGCACCGCGCTGGCGCAGCAAAAGACCAGCGGGCGCAAGCTCGGGCGCATCCTGGTCGACAGCGGCTTCGTCACCGAAGAGCAGATCTGCGGCGCGCTCGCGCGGCAGATGCAGATCCCGTACATCAACCTCAAGATGTACAACCTCAACGCGCAGCTGACGCAGCTGCTGCCCGAGGCACAGGCGCGGCGCTTTCGCGCGCTGGTGCTCGAAGAGGTGGGCGGCGCGCTGCGCTTGGGCATGGCCGACCCGAGCGACCTGTTCGCCTACGACGAACTCGCGCGCATCCTCAAGCGCGAGATCACGCTCGCCGTCGTCACCGAGACGCAGCTGCTCGCGACCATCGATCGCGTCTACCGCCGCACCGGCGAGATCACGCAGCTGTCGCAGGAACTGACGGCCGAACTCGCGCAGACCGAAGCCGATTTCGGCACCCTGCTCGGCACCGACGCCGCGGTGCAGAACGCGCCGGTGGTCAAGCTCTTGCAGACGCTGTTCGAAGACGCGGCGCAGGTGCGCGCGTCGGACATCCACATCGAGCCGCAGGAACACAAGCTGCACGTGCGATTTCGCATCGACGGCGTGCTGCACCTGCAGACCGAGGCCGACTCGAAGATCGCGCCGGCGCTGGTGCTGCGGCTCAAGCTGATGTCGGGGCTCGACATCTCGGAGAAGCGGCTGCCGCAGGACGGCCGCTTTCACGTCGACATCAAGGGCAACCCGCTCGACGTTCGGATCTCGACGATGCCGACGCAGTACGGCGAGTCGGTCGTGATGCGGTTGTTGAACCAGGGCACGGGCCTCCTGAGCCTGGAGCGCCTGGGCATGCCGGCGCGCATGTTCGACAAGGTACGCAGCACGCTCAACCGTTCGAGCGGCATGATCCTCGTGACCGGCCCCACCGGCAGCGGCAAGACGACCGCGCTGTACGCGGCGCTCAACGAAATCAACTCGCCCGACCGCAAGATCATCACCGTCGAGGACCCGGTCGAGTACCGCCTGCCCGGCATCAACCAGGTGCAGGTGCACGACAAGATCGAGCTCAGTTTCGAGCGCGTGCTGCGCGCCGCGCTGCGACAGGATCCGGACGTGATCCTCGTTGGCGAGATGCGCGACCGCACCACCGCCGAGATCGGCCTGCGCGCGGCGATGACCGGTCACCTGGTGCTGTCCACGCTGCACACCAACGACGCGGCCAGCACGCCGGTGCGGCTGCTCGACATGGGCGTGCCGCCGTACATGGTGGCGATGAGCCTGAACCTCGTGATCGCGCAGCGCCTGGTGCGGCTGGTGTGCGAGGACTGCCACAGCCCGCACACGCCGACACCGCAGGAACACGCCTGGCTGCAGCATTACGGCGGCGCCGAGGCGGCGGCTCACGGCGGCTACGCGAAGGGCCTCGGCTGCTCGCGCTGCAACGGTACGGGCTACGCCGGGCGCACCGCCGTCTACGAGATGCTGGAGATGACCCAGGCGCTGGTCGACGCGGCCAATCGCGGCTCGCCGATCGAGTTCGTGCAGATCGCACGCGAGCAGATCGGGCGGGAGACGCTGCTGCACAGCGCAATGACGCTGGCGGGGACGGGACGCACGACGATCGACGAGGCAATGCGGGTGTCGGTGCAGATCGATCCGTGATGGGTGCCACGTTCAACACCAGCCCCTGTCCGTTCGGCCTGAGCACGCTCACACCGTTCGCGCGGAGCACCCTGGCACCGTTCGGGCTGAGCCTGTCGAAGCCCCTGCACGGCATGGCGCGGGCACTTCGACAAGCTCAGTGCGAACGGTCATGGGGTCGGCGCGGAGAGACGCACACGCTGGCTCAGTGCGAACGGATGTAGCCCCATGCCCAGCTTCGCCTACTCCGCCCGCGACACCCGCGGCCAGCTCCTGCAGGGGATTGCCGAGGGCGCGAGCGCCGCGGCCGTGGCTGACCAGTTGCTCGGCAGCGGCATGACCCCACTGAAGATCAGCGCGTCGGCGGACACCGTCGAGCGTGCCGCCGCGCCCAAGTTCAGCTGGGGCAAGGGCGGCAAGGTGCAGCACGACGACCTGCTGCTGTTCAGCCGCCAGCTGCACACGCTGCTCAAGGCAGGCATCCCCATCACGCGCGCGCTGGCGGGCCTGCAGGAATCGGCCACCGAAGCGATGGGCAACGTGATTCGCCAGGTGCGCGAA
>CAJPFZ010000080.1 GCA_905339355.1 Burkholderiaceae bacterium | reverse complement strand
GGCGCGCGTCTCCGACTACACCGCCTACATGTACCTGGGCGAACTGGTCGAGTTCGGCGACACCAAGGAGCTCTTCATGAAGCCCAAGCGCCGCGAGACCGAGGACTACATCACCGGGCGCTTCGGTTGACCCATCTCAGGAGCACACGGAAGTGACCGACAAACACCTTTCCACGCAGTTCGACGCCGAACTCAGCGCCATCTCGAACCGTGTGCTCGAAATGGGCGGGCTGGCCGAGTCCCAGGTGACGCAAGCCATCTATGCGCTGACCCAGTCGAGCGCGGAGGTGGCCGCGCGAGTACTCGCGGCCGAGGAGCGTGTCAACCAGATGGAAGTCGACATCGACCGCGACCTTTCTTCGATCATCGCCCGCCGCCAGCCGACCGCGCGCGACCTGCGTCTGCTGATCGCGGTGTCGAAGTCGATCGCCAACCTCGAACGGGTGGGCGACGAGGCGGCGCGCATCGCGCGCACCGTGCAGCGGCTCATCGGGAGCGGCGTGTCCAACCGCATGCGCCTGCCGGCAAGCGACGTGGAACTCGGCGCGCGGCTGGCCGCCGCGTCGCTGCACAACGCGCTCGACGCCTTCGCCCGGCTCGACACGGCCGCCGCGCTGGACGTGATCAGGAACGACGACGCGATCGACCGGGAGTTCGACGGGCTGATGCGCAAGCTCATCACCTACATGATGGAAGACCCGCGCACGATCTCGGCCTGCATCGACCTCGTGTTCGTCGCCAAGTCGATCGAGCGCGTGGGCGACCACGCCAAAAACCTCGCCGAGCAGATCATCTACATCGTCAAGGGCGCCGACGTGCGCCACACGTCGATGGAAGGCCTCGAGTCGGCGCTGGGCTGACCGCGGCGCAACGAGAACACTTCATGACCCGCGTCCTGATCGTCGAAGACGAACCCGCAATCGCCGAACTGATCGCGCTGAACCTGCGCCACGAAGGCTACGAGGTCAGCGTCGCAGCGGACTCGCGCTCGGCCAGTGAGCGGGTGGACGAAGCCCTGCCCGACCTGGTGATCCTAGACTGGATGATCCCGGGCGAGTCGGGCGTCGAGCTGGCGCGGCGCTGGCGCGCGCAGCCGCGCACCCGGCAGCTGCCCATCATCATGCTGACCGCCCGCGTGCAGGAGAGCGACAAGGTCGTCGGGCTGGATGCCGGCGCCGACGACTACGTGACCAAGCCGTTCCAGAGCGGCGAGCTGATGGCCCGCATACGCGCCGTGCTGCGGCGCAAGCTGCCCGAAGCGCTGGAGGTGCCCGTGGCCGTCGGCCCGCTGACGCTGGACCCCGGCATCCGTCGCGTCTTCTGCTGCGACACCGAAGTGCGGCTGGGGCCGACCGAATTCAGGCTGCTGCGCTTCCTGATGACTTACCCGGAACGTGTGCACTCGCGTGCGCAGCTGCTCGACCGGGTGTGGGGCGATCACGTGTTCATCGAGGAGCGCACGGTCGACGTACACATCAAGCGCCTGCGCCACGCGCTGACCCCCGCGGGCTGTGCCGAGATGGTGGACACCGTGCGCGGTGCGGGCTACCGGTTGACGACGCCGGCACGCAGCACGGCCTGAGGAACTCTCGAGAAGGCTTGTCGAAGGTCGACGCGCGCAGCGCCGCAGTCGTAGACTTCGCAGGGTTCACTGCGGGGGTCGGAGCATGCACCATATCGTGATGGAGACTCGCGTTCGATGCGGCGGCCACCGCCTGCCGTCGCACACTGCAGCGCTCGCACCGTGAACGCCGCCGCTGCGAATCACCCCGCGCTCACCTTGCGCAGCGTGAAGAGCACCGCCGTCGAGGTGCCGCTGCGCTTCGTGCTGGGCACCAGCGCCGCCGCCGTGCGGGCGGCGCCGCTGCTCCTGGTGGACGTCGAGACCGAGCAGGGCATCAGCGGGCATGCCTATGTGTTCTGCTATCGCCGAAGCGGCGCGCGCGCCGTCGCGGCGATGCTGCACGACGCGGCCGAGATGGTCGCCGGCGAGACCGTCGCGCCGTTGGCCATGGCCACCCGGCTGGAGCGGCGCCTTGCCTTGATCGGCGTGACCGGCGTCGTCCGGATGGCGCTATCGGCCTTGGACATGGCCCTGTGGGATGCGCTGGCCGTCGCCGCCGGCATGCCGCTGGCGCGCCTGCTCGGCAGCTCGCCGCGAGCGATCGCCGCCTACAACTCCTGCGGGTTGGGCCTGATGAGCCCCGAGGCTGCAGCCGACGAGGCCGAGCTCCTGCTGGAACGCGGCTTCAAGGCGGTCAAGCTGCGGCTGGGACACGCGAGCCTCGCCGACGACCTTGCCGTGACACGCGCCGTGCGCCGGCGGCTGCCCGACGACGTGCAGCTGATGGCCGACTACAACCAGGCCCTCAGCGTGACGGAGGCGCTCGAACGGGGGCGCGCGCTGCAGTCCGAGGGCATCGCGTGGCTCGAAGAGCCGATCCGACACGACGACCATCGCGGCAACGCCGAGATCGCCCGCGTGCTGGACTTGCCGCTGCAGCTCGGCGAGAACTTCAACGGCCCGAAGGCCATGCAGCAGGCACTCGATGCGCAGGCCTGCGACCTGGTGATGCCCGACCTGGCGCGCATCGGCGGTGTGAGCGGCTGGATGCAGGCGGCGGGCGTCGCCGCCGCGCGTGGCGTCGCGATGAGTTCACACCTGATGCCCGAAGCGAGCGCACAGGTTCTGGCGGCGACGCCGACCTGCCACTGGCTCGAGTACGTCGACTGGGCCGATGTGCTCCTCAACGAGCCGCTGCGCATCGAGGACGGCTGTGCGGTGCTGACCGACCGCCCCGGCACCGGGCTGAGCTGGGACGAACGCGCGGTCGCCCACTACAAGCTGGAGTGACGCCGGGCGCGTCAAACCGCGCCGCCGTGTGCATGTTGACACGAACGTTGCTCATTCCCGGCGGCATTCTGGGCTCATGCTCGCGTGATGGGCGCATCGAAGACCTTCCACCACGCGGACTACGAGCTGATCTGCAGCGCGCAGGCCCTCGACAACGGCAAGTACGCGCCCGCCTTGGTCGTCTGCAAGCAGCACTGGCCGAAGAGGCCGCGGACGATCTCGGTGCGCAGCGAGGCCTGCCTGACTGAAGAAGCCGCCATGGACGTCGCGCACGCCCAGGGCGTCGACTGGATCCAGAACTACGGCTGAGAAGCCCGAGCGGGTATCCTCGGCGGCATCGCCTTGCCTTCCGCGCCGCGTATTGGCGGCTCCAGATGCGCGCCTTCGAATCCATCCACTTCACCGCGACCACGCCGGGCCCGCGCCTGATCGTGACCGGCGCGGTGCACGGCAACGAGACCTGCGGCACCGTCGCGATCCGGCGCGTGCTCGACGACATCGCGCATGATCGCCTCGCCATCTGCGCCGGCGAGGTCACTTTCGTGCCGGTCGCCAATCCCCTCGCCTACGAGCGCCGGCAGCGCGAGGGCGAGCGCAACCTCAACCGCAAGCTGTCCCCGACGCCGCAGCCGCGCGAGTTCGAGGACCACGTCGCCAACTGGCTGTGCCCGCTGCTGGCGCGCCACGAGGTGCTGCTCGACTTGCACTCGTTCCATACCCCCGGCGAGCCCTTCGTGATGGTGGGCCCCGAAGACAACGCCGACACGCTCGAACCTTTCACGCATGCCGCGCGCGAGGAGGCGCTCGCGCGGTGCCTCGGCGTGCGCCGCATCGTCGACGGCTGGCTCGGCACCTACGCCGCCGGCGTGCAGCGGCGCATCGCCGCGCATGCGGGCGACGCCAACCGACCGCTCGATCTCGACCCCGACTACGGCGTCGGAACCACCGAATACATGCGGCGCGTGGGCGGCTGGGCCTTCACGCTGGAGTGCGGGCAGCACGACGACCCGCGCGCCCCCGAGGTCGCCTACCGTGCGATCTTCAGCACCCTCGCGCACCTGCGGCTGATCGACGCGCCGCCGCCGCGGCCGGCCACCGACATCGAGGCGCTGCACCTGTTCGAGGTGGTCGACAAGGCGCACGCCGGCGATCGATTCAGCCGCGAGTGGGCGAGCTTCGATGCGGTGCGCGCCGGCGACCTCATCGGCACACGGCACGACGGCACGCCGGTGCGTTCGCACACCGATGGCCGCATCGTCTTCCCGAACCCGACGGCGACCGCCGGGCAGGAGTGGTTCTATCTCGCACGCCCCCACGGGCGCTTCGCTTCCTGACGCGCACGGCGTGCCCGCTGCACAATCCGACCCATGCCAAACATTGCATCCATCCTCAAGAGCGAGATTTCTCGCGTCGCCCGCAAAGAGGTGCGCGGGGAAACCCAGGGCCTGAAGAAGGCCGTGACCGCCTACCGTGCGGAGATCGCCGCGCTGAAGCGCCGCACCCAGGCACTGGAGCAGGAACTGCGCCGCCTGGGCCGGGCTGCCGCGCGGTCGGCGCCCGAGCCGGCCGGCGAAACACCTGCGCGCGCGCTGCGCTTCAGCGCCAAGGGCCTCGCGGCACAGCGCCAGCGGCTCGCGCTGTCGGCGCACGATTGCGGGCTGCTGCTGGGTGCTTCCGGCCAGTCGGTCTACAAGTGGGAAGACGGCAAGGCGCGCCCGCGCGCCAAGCATCTCTCGGCCATCGCAGCGCTGCGCACGCTCGGGAAGAGGGAAGCCGCGGCCCGCTTGGCGACGCTTCGGGAAGCGGCTTAGACGAGTTCCGTGAAGGTGCGCTCCTCGCTGAGGATGAAGCGCTGGGCCTGCGCGAGCCGGAAGTTCTCCCGCCCTTCGGGGTCGGACTTGAGGCGCGCGCGGTAGGCCTCGTAGGCCGCGAGCGAATCGAAGCTGATGAGTCCCCAGGCCACGTCGTTGGTGCCCTCGTGTGGCAGGAAGTAGCCCACCAGCTGGCCGCCGCAGCGCGGGATGATGCGGCCCCAGTTCTCGGCGTAGGTCTTGAAGGCTTCGCGCTGGAACGGGTCGATTCGGTAGCGGATGAAACAGGTGATCGTCATGAGGGTCTTCCTTTGGGTGCACGCTTGCTCGGCAGCGCGAAGCGAATCGTCGGCGCCAGGCGCCGCTGAATGCTTCGCCGTGCATCGAAGCGTCGAGGATTGATGGTTTCCCCCTACTCGACAACCCAAGGACAAAGGCCCCGGCGAGTTGCTCGCCGGGGCCTTTCTTGACGGACGCGCCGGTTGCGGCGCGGCATTCAGGACTTGGCCTTCTCCGCTTCGGCCAGCTCCTTGCACGACGGAGCGCACACGAACTGGGTTCGACCCAGCAGCTTCTTCCCCTTCAGCGAGGCACGCGGGCGGTGCTTGCCGCACAGGAAGCACGACATCGTGGCGGTGGTGAAGGCGCCGGCTGAACCGAAGGGCGACCCGGCCGGCTTGGAGCGGTAGCGAAGTCCGTCGGAATCGATGGACGTCTTGATTTCGTCTTTGGCCATGGTCTGATACTGCTCCTTTAACAACAAACTGGGAGGCGGCCCCGGCGTCGATAGTTCCGGTAGCACGGGGTCCGTGGAGGAAGCCCCTTAGTCGCTTCGCGACCCCGCCGCGCTGCGGCGCGACCCTCCATTGTGACGCAGGAGGCGGGCACGCGTCTTGCCGGCTCTCGATGACCCCATGCGGCGCACTGCCCTTACCCCCGGTAAAAGCCGGGTCTGACACCCTCCGCCGCGGTGCCAGCTCTGTACACTGGCCGCGGGCAGCATTCGCCACGCCACCACAGAAGACCACGAAAAGCGAGGACTCGTGAAGGCGACGAACTGGTTCGGCTCCCGAGTCCACTCGCTGGTCGGACTCCCCGGCTTGGACAAACATCCCGTCGGCGGCGCCGCGGCCGACGAGGCCCCCCTGCGGTCGGAACTCTTCACGGCCGACCAGATGGAGCAGCACGGCAAGGGGCTGGCTGCCTCGCATGAGCTGACCTTCGGCCGCGCCGCCGACCGCCTGCTGCCGCGCCTGTCGGCCAACGAGTCGGTGCTCGTCAACACCTGCCAGCTGCTCGCCCAGCACACCGACCCGCGCCTGCGTGTCACCCCCGCCGGCGAATGGCTGCTCGACAACTTCTACCTCATCGAAGAAGAGGTGCGCACTGCCAAGCGCCACCTGCCGCCGGGCTACAGCCGCGAGCTGCCGCGCCTGGGCAGCGGCCCGTCCGCCGGTCTGCCGCGCGTCTACGACCTCGCGCTGCAGGCCGTGGCGCACGCCGACGGGCGGCTGTCGCGCGGCACGCTGACCCGCTTCATCGCCTCGTACCAGACGGTCAAGGTGCTCCAGCTCGGCGAGCTGTGGGCGATCCCGATCATGCTGCGCCTGGCGCTGATCGAGAACCTGCGCCGCGTCGCGGTGCGCGTCACGGCCGGCCTCACCCAGCGCAACCTCGCCGGCACCTGGGCCGACAAGATGCTCGACGTGGCCGAGAAAGACCCGAAGGGCCTGATCCTCGTCATCGCCGACATGGCGCGCTCGGATCCGCCGATGACGCCGCCTTTCGTCGCCGAGCTGGCGCGGCGGCTGCACGGCCGCAGCGCAGCGCTCGCCTTGCCGCTCAGCTGGGTCGAACAGCGCCTGGCCGAGACGCACCAGACGATCGAGCAACTCGTGCAGATCGAGGCGCAGAACCAGGCCGGCGCGCAGGTCTCGGTCAGCAACAGCATCGGCAGCCTGCGCCTGCTCGGCGGCATGGACTGGCGCGAGTTCGTCGAGACGCTGTCCAGGGTCGAGCAGACGTTGCGCGAAGACCCGGCCGACGTCTATTCGCGCATGGACTTCATCACGCGCGACAGCTACCGCCACGCCGTCGAGCAGATGGCGCGCTGCACCCAGCAAAGCGAAGCGCAGATCGCGCGCACTGCGGTCGAACTGTCCCAGGCGGCGGCCGCGCGCGCCAAGCGCGATTCCGCACGCGAGACACACGTCGGCTACTACCTGGTCGACGCCGGACGGCCGACCCTGGAGCAGGCGGCCGAGGTGCGGCTGCCGCTGTGGCAGCGTGTGCGCCGCGCGATCGCGCGGCGGCCGCTCGGCTGGTACGCCGGCAGCATCGTGCTGCTGACCGTGGTGCTGCCCTCGGCGGCCGTGTGGGAGGCCACCGACGGCCTGCAGGGGCCGATCACGACGCTGCCCGTCGGCTGGTGGCTGCTGCCGGCGGCCGCGCTGTTGCTGTTGGCGAGCAGCCACCTGGCGGTGGCCCTCGTGCATTGGGCGGCCACGATCGTGAGCATGCCGCGGCTGCTGCCACGCATGGACTACTCGTTCGGCATTCCGCGCAGTTCGCGCACGCTGGTCGTGGTGCCGACCATGCTCGGCAGCATCGACGGGATCGACGACCTGGTCGAATCGCTGGAAGTGCGCTTCCTCGCCAACCGCGACGCGCAACTGCACTTCGGCCTGCTGACCGACTTCCACGATGCGCACCAGCAGACCCGGGAAGAGGATGCCCCGCTGGTGGAACACGCGCGCGAACGCATCGAGGCGCTCAACCGCAAGTACCGCGAGCCGGGCACCGAGGGCCACGGCGGCGACCGGTTTTTCCTGTTCCACCGACCGCGCCTGTGGAACCCGCGCGAAGGCGTGTGGATGGGCCACGAGCGCAAGCGCGGCAAGCTCGCCGACCTGAACGCCTTGCTGCGCGGCGGCGGCACCGACCGCTTCTCGCTGATCGTCGGCGACACGATGCAGCTCTCGGGCGTGCGCTACGTCATCACGCTCGACACCGACACCCGGCTGCCGCGCGACACCGCCTGGCAGCTCGTCGCCACGATGGCGCACCCGCTGAACCGGCCGCGCTACGGCGGGCGGCCCGAGGCGCCGCGCGTCGTCGAAGGCTACGGCATCCTGCAGCCGCGGGTCGGCGTGAGCCTGCCGAGCGCGAACCGCACCCGCTACGGCCGCATGTTCGGCGGCGAACCGGGCATCGACCCGTACACCCGCGCGGTGAGCGACGTCTACCAGGATCTCTTCGGGGAAGGCTCCTTCATCGGCAAGGGCATCTACGACGTCGACGCCTTCGAGCAGGTGATGGGCGGCCGGCTGCCGGAGAACCGCATCCTGAGCCACGACTTGCTGGAAGGCTGCTACGCACGCTGCGCGCTGCTCAGCGACGTGGAGCTGATCGAGGACTCGCCGGCGCGCTACGACGCCGACGTGAAGCGCCGCCACCGCTGGATCCGCGGCGACTGGCAGATCATCGGCTGGTTGATGCCGCGGCTGCGCCTGCCGCCCTCGCCCGGCGAACCCGGCGCCGGGCGGCGCACGGCGAAGGTCAAGAATCCGCTGTCGGCACTGTCGCGCTGGAAGATCCTCGACAACCTGCGGCGCAGCCTCATGCCGGCGGCCCTCACCGGCGTGTTCCTGCTCGGCTGGACGCTGTTCGAGATGCCGCTGCTGTGGACGCTGCTGGGTCTCGCCCTGCTGTTCGCGCCGCAGCTGATCTCGCTGCTTGCCGACCTGCTGCGCAAGCCCGACGAGCTGAGCCCGATGCAGCACGTTCGGGCCACCCTGCCCTCGGCGCTGAAGCATTTCGGGCAGACGGTGGTGAACCTCGCCTGCCTGCCTTACGAAGCCGCCTTCAGCCTCGACGCCGTGCTGCGCACCGTGTGGCGGCTGTGGTTCACGCGGCGGCGCCTGCTCGAATGGCAGCCCTCGGCGGACGTGCGCCACCGCGCCGGCAACGGGCTCGCCGACTTCACCGACACCGTCGCCCGCATGTGGTTCGCGCCGACGCTGGCGCTCGCCGGCTTCGCGGGCCTCGCCACGGCGCGACCGTCGGCGCTCGCCGCGGCCGTGCCGGTGCTGCTGCTGTGGTTCGTCTCGCCGCTCGTCGTCTGGTGGCTGAACCGGCCCATTCCGCGCCGCGAGGCGGCATTGAACGCCGAGCAGACGCTGTTCCTGCGCCTGCTGGCACGGCGCACCTGGGCCTTCTTCGAGACCTATGTCGGCCCACAGGACAACCATCTGCCGCCCGACAACATGCAGGAGCATCCGGTGGAGCGCATCGCTCACCGCACCTCGCCGACCAACATCGGCCTGTCGCTGCTCGCCAACCTGAGCGCCTACGACTTCGGCTACATCACGCTGGGCCAGCTGATCGAACGCACCAGCGCGACCTTCGACACGATGGAGCGGCTGCAGCGGCACCAGGGCCACTTCCTCAACTGGTACGACACGCAGACGCTGCAGCCGCTGCGGCCGGCCTACGTGTCCAGCGTCGACAGCGGCAACCTCGCGGGCCACCTGCTGACGCTGCGCGCCGGCCTGCTGATGCTGTTCGACGAGCCTCCGCAATGGCCGCGGCTGCTCGGCGGCCTCGCCGACACGCTGCACCTGCTGCAGCGCGAAGTCGGCCGCCAGCCGGCCGGCAGCCCGGTGAGCCGCTTCGCGCTGCTGCTCGACCAGGCGTCGAAAGCCCCGCCGCAGTCGCCGGCCGATTGCTGGAAGACCTTCGACGATCTCGCGCGCTGTGCGCAGGAGATCGAGCAGTGGCTGGCGGCCGGCGCGCAGGAGGCCCCGGCCGTGGGCGAGGACGACGCGCCGGCAGCGGGGCCGCGTGAGGCGGTGCGATGGGCGCAGGCGCTGCGCGCGCAATGCGAGGCGGCCCTGGCCGAGCTGAAGGCGCGCATGCCGGTCGATCTGTCCACCGACGATGCCACCCCCACCGTCGAGACCATGGACCGCCAGAGCACCCTGCTGGAGCTGGCCGAGCGCGCCGGCGAGATGGCGAAGATGGACTACGGCTTCCTCTACGACCCGGCGCGGGACCTGATGGCGATCGGCTACAACGTGGACGAACACCGCCGCGATTCGGGCCACTACGACCTGCTGGCCTCCGAGATCCGCCTGACCAGCTTCGTCGCCATCGCGCAGGCGCAGGTGCCGCAGGAAAGCTGGTTCGCGCTCGGGCGGCTGCTGGGCATCGCCGACGGCAAGCCGATCCTGCTGTCGTGGAGCGGCTCGATGTTCGAGTACCTGATGCCGATGCTCGTGATGCCGAGCTACGAGCACACGCTGCTGCACCAGACCATGAGCGCCGCCGTCGAGCGGCAGATCCACTACGGCCGCCAGCGCGGCGTGCCCTGGGGCATCTCCGAATCGGGCTACAACACCACCGACGCGCACCTGAACTACCAGTACCGCGCCTTCGGCGTGCCGGGCCTCGGACTCAAGCGCGGCCTGGCCGAAGACCTCGTGATCGCGCCGTACGCGACGGTGATGGCCTTGATGGTCGAGCCGAAGGCGGCATACCAGAACCTGCAGCGCCTGGCGAACGAAGGCGTGGCCGGCACGCTCGGCTACTACGAGGCGGTCGACTACACGCCGTCGCGCCTGCCGCGCGGCGAGACACGCGCCATCGTGCGCTCGTACATGGCGCACCACCAGGGCATGAGCCTGCTGGCTATCGCCTATCTATTGCTCGACCGGCCGATGCAGCGGCGCTTCGAGAGCGATGCGCAGCTGCAGGCGACGCTGCTGCTCCTGCAGGAACGCATTCCGAAGGCGGTCGCTTTCCATCAGCACACGCCCGAGCGCGCCGAGATGCATGGCGGCTTCGCGAGCAGCGAGACGCCGCTGCGCGTGATCACCACCGCCGACACGCCGGCACCCGAGGTGCAGCTGCTGTCCAACGGCCGCTACCACGTGATGCTCACCAACGCCGGCGGCGGCACCAGCCGCTGGCGCGATCTCTCGGTGACACGCTGGCGCGAAGACGGCACCTGCGATCCCTGGGGCAGCTTCTGCTACCTGCGAGACGTCGAGACCGGCACGTTCTGGTCGACCACGCACCAGCCGACCCAGTGGAAGTCGGACCACTACGAGGCGATCTTCTCGGAAGGGCGCGCCGAGTTCCGGCGCCGCGACCAGGGGATCGACGCATACACCGAGATCGTCGTCTCGCCCGAGGACGACATCGAGCTGCGCCGGCTGCGCCTGACCAACCTCGGCAGCCGCCGCCGCAGCATCGAGGTCACGAGCTACGCCGAGGTGGTGCTCACCGCGGCGGCCGCCGACGCGCAGCACCCGGCCTTCAGCAAGCTGTTCGTGCAGACCGAACTGATCGAGGACCCGGCGGCGCTGCTGTGCACGCGCCGCCCGCGCTCCGCCGAGGAGAAGCCGCCGTTCATGTTCCACCTGATGGCGGTGCATGGCGCGAAGTCGGGCGCGGCGTCGCACGAGACCGACCGCGCGCGCTTCATCGGCCGCGGGCGCAGCCTGCATGCGCCGCAGGCGCTGCGCGGCAACGCGCCACTGTCGGGAAGCGCCGGCTCGGTGCTCGACCCGATCGCGGCCACGCGCCGCATCGTCACGCTCGAGCCCGATCAGACGGCGACCATCGATCTCGTCTACGGCATGGCCGAAACGCGCGACGACTGCCTGTCGCTGCTGCGCAAGTACGTCGACAGGCGGCTCGCCGACCGGGTGTTCGAGCTCGCCTGGACCCACAACCAGGTGATCCTGCGCCAGCTCAACGCGAGCGAGTCCGACACGCAGCTCTATGCGCGCCTCGCGAGTTCGGTCGTCTATTCGCAGCGCACGCTGCGCGCGGACGCGGCCGTGCTGCTGCGCAATCGGCGCGGGCAATCGGGCCTGTGGGGCTACGCGATCTCCGGCGACCTGCCGATCGTACTGCTGCAGGTGAGCGCCGCCGCCAACATCGAGCTCGTTCGCCAGCTGGTGCAGGCGCACGCCTGGTGGCGGCTCAAGGGGCTGGCGGTCGACCTCGTGATCTGGAACGAGGAGCATGACGTCTATCGCCAGCGCCTGCAGGAGCAGATCCTCGGGCTCATTGCCGGCAGCATCGAAGCCCACGTGGTCGACCGGCCGGGCGGCATCTTCGTGCGCCATGCCGAGCAGATCGCCAACGAGGACCGCATCCTGCTGCAGTCGGTGGCGCGCGCCATCGTCACCGACCGCCACGGCACGCTCGCCGAACAGGTCGGGCGCAAGCTCGCCGCCGAACGGCGCATGCCGCCGTTCGTGCCGACACGCGCCGCCGAGCCCACCCCGGCCGGAGCGCTGCGCAACGCGGCGCGCTCGCTGCTGATGTTCAACGGCACCGGCGGCTTCTCGGCCGATGGGCGCGAGTACGTGATCGCGCCGAGCGCCGACCGGCGCCCGCCGGCCCCATGGGTCAACGTGATCGCCAACCCGCGCTTCGGCACCGTCGTGTCCGAGGCGGGCGGCAGCTACACCTGGTGCGAGAACGCCCACGAGCTGCGACTCACGCCATGGCACAACGACCCCGTCACCGACGCCGGCGGCGAGGTGATTTACCTGCGCGACGAAGAGTCGGGCCAGGTCTGGCACCCGACCTCGCTGCCCGCGCCCGGCGACCTGCCCGACCGCAGCGACGCGCCGCCCTACGTGACGCGACACGGCTTCGGCTACAGCGTGTTCGAGCACGACGAGGCCGGCATCCACAGCGAGTTGACGGTGTTCGTCGCGATGGACGCCGCGGTCAAGTTCTCGCGCCTTGTGGTGCGCAACGAGGGCACGCGCGCGCGCCGCCTGTCGGCTACCGGCTACGTGGAGTGGGTGCTCGGGGACATGCGCGCCAAGACCGGCCCGCACATCCACACCGACATCGCCTCCGACAGCGGCGCGCTGTACGCGCGCAACCGCTACAGCAACGACTTCGGCGACTGGGTGGCGTTCTACGACGTGGACGAGGCCGACCGGCTGTTCAGCACCCTCACCTGCGACCGCGCGGAGTTCATCGGCCGCAACGGCTCGCTGCGCTCGCCCGCCGCCTTGCGCCGCACGCGCCTGTCGGGCCGCACCGGCGCGGCGCTCGACCCCTGCGCCGCCATCCAGGTGCCCTTGGAACTCGCGCCGGGGCAGTCGCGCGAGATCGTGTTCCGCCTCGGCATGGGCCGCAGCACCGACGAGGCGGGCCAGCTGGTGCAGCGCTTCCGCGGGCAGGCGATGGCCAAGGAGACGCTCGACAACGTGCAGTCCTACTGGCGGCACGCGCTCGGTGCGGTGCAGGTGCAGACACCGGATCCGGCGCTGAACCTGCTCGCCAATGGCTGGCTGATGTACCAGACGCTCGGCTGCCGCATGTGGGCGCGCAGCGGCTACTACCAGTCGGGCGGCGCCTACGGCTTTCGCGACCAGCTGCAGGACGCGATGGCACTGGTGCACACCCGGCCGCAGCTGCTGCGCGAGCACCTGCTGCTGTGCGCAGGCCACCAGTTCGTCGAGGGCGACGTGCAGCACTGGTGGCATCCGCCGTCGGGGCGCGGCGTGCGCACGCAGATCTCCGACGACTACCTCTGGCTGCCGCTCGCCTTGTGCCGCTACGTGCATGCGACGCACGACACCGGCGTGCTGACCGAAGGCGTGCACTTCCTCGACGGGCGGCCGGTGCCGCCGAACGAGGAGTCCTATTACGACATGCCGGGCCGCTCGATCCATTCGGCGAGCCTGTACCAGCACGCGGTGCGCGCGGTGCTGCACGGCCTGCGCTTTGGCCGCCACGGCCTGCCGCTGATGGGCGCCGGCGACTGGAACGACGGCATGAACCAGGTCGGCCACCATGGCGAAGGCGAGAGCGTGTGGCTCGGCTTCTTCCTGTGCGAGGTGCTGCGCGAGTTCGCCGGACTCGCGCGCCGCCATGGCGACGACGCGTTCGCCCAGCATTGCGAGAGCGAGCGCCGCCAGCTCGGCGAGCGCCTCGAGCAGCACGGCTGGGACGGCGAGTGGTACCGGCGCGCCTATTTCGATGACGGCACGCCGCTCGGCAGCAAGGACAACCCCGAGTGCCAGATCGACTCGATCGCGCAGAGCTGGGCCGTGCTCTCGGGCATCGGCTCGCCGGAGCGTGTGCGCCGCGCGATGGACTCGATGGCCGCGCGGCTGGTGCGCGACGACGCCGGCTTGGTGCAGCTGCTCGACCCGCCCTTCGACCGGCGCGGCCCCAACCCCGGCTACATCGCCGGCTACGTGCCCGGCGTGCGCGAGAACGGCGGCCAGTACACCCACAGCGCGGTGTGGGCGACGATGGCCTTCGCGGCGCTCGGCGACAGCGAGCGTGCGTGGCGGCTGATGAACCTCATCAACCCGCTGCACCACGGGCGCACGCCACACGACGTGGAGGTCTACAAGGGCGAGCCCTACGTGGTCGCGGCCGATGTCTACAGCGTGCCGCCGCACACCGGCCGCGGCGGCTGGACCTGGTACACGGGCTCGGCGGGCTGGATGTACCGCCTGATCGTCGAATCGCTGCTTGGCCTGCGGCTGGACATCGACGAGGGCGGTGCCCGCCTTCACGTCGAGCCCTGCGTGCCGGCGCACTGGCCGGCCTACCGCATCGACTACCGCTTCCGCGAGACACCGTACCGCCTGCAGATCGAGTGGGGCGAGCGCGACGAGGTGCAGGTCGAGGGCGAGGTGCACGCCGGCGCGGCCGTTCCGCTGGTCGACGACGGCCGTGCGCGCGAGGTGCGCGTGACCCTCGTGCGCCGCGCCGAGGCGCCGGCGCCGCAGCCCGAGTCCGCGACGGTGAAATGAACCTGCGCTGAAGACGCGAGGTGCCCGCTATTTCGGCCGCGGCACCCTGAGACCCCGGTCGGGTGTCGACAGCCTTCCTGCACGCATTTCGGCCACCGCGCTGACCACCGCGCGCGCCACGTTGCGCACCTCCTCCTTCACGCCCTCGTCGTGGTCGAGCGCGTCGTGGCTCGTGGCGTAGGGCTGAAAGTAGCCGATGTAGCGGTCCAGGCGCGAGGCGGGGCCGGCGTCGATCAGGCCCATCCAGTCGAGCCAGTCGCACAACGCGCGGCGCACGCTCTCGACGCCGGCCACGTCGCCGTGCACGACGACGCCGTAGACCCGCCCCGACAAATGCTTGGGGTAATGCCATCCGCGCAGCTCCAGCGCCTTGGCCTCGTCGACCTTCTTGCCGTGGGTGGCGGTCGGATCGGGGTTGCCGCCGTCTGCGCAAACCAGCCGGTCGATCATCAGCTTCAAGGCGCTGCTCGCCTGGTACCAATGCACCGGGGTCAGCAGCACCACGCCGTGCGCCGCCGTCCAGCGTTCGTAGATCTCGTTCATCCAGTCGCCGACCTGGTCCAGCGCGTGGTTCGGGTAACACGAACAGGGCCAGTGGCACAGCGGCATCGAGGTCGATGCGCAGCCTTTGCACGGAAAGATGCGCCGGTGCGGCTCGGAGGTGAGCAGGCTCAGGTCGAGCAGGTCGGTCTCGAGGCCCGCGGCCGCGACCACCTGCTGCACCAGTTCGGTCAGCCGGAACGTCTTCGAGATCTCGCCCGGGCAGGTGCCGTCGTTGCGCGGCGAGCCGCAGATGACGAGCACCCGCGACGGTGTCGCCGGGTCGCGCTGGCGCGCCTGCGCGGCCTGCAGCCGCTCGTGCGCGGCGCGCCACTCGTCCGACAGCTCGTAGCCGGGGTCCGCGAAGCCGGCACCTGCCGGGTGGGTGCGCGGCGCCTTGCGGCCCTGCTCGTACGCCTCCCAGGCGATCACCTCGATGCGGCGCAAGGCATCGCGCTCGGCCTCGAATGCGGGGTCGAAGAACGACT
>CAJPFZ010000079.1 GCA_905339355.1 Burkholderiaceae bacterium | reverse complement strand
GCTGATGCCGCGCACCGGCGCCGACGGCGCGCGCCGCAAGGTGCAGGCGCTGCTGCGGCGCTGGCGCGCGCAGTCGTTCGACATTGGGAGCGTCATGCTGCAGGGCTTGAGCTTCTCGGCCGGCGTGGCCGACACCGCGCTGGCGCCGGAGTCGCCCGATGCCCTGCTGAAGGCCGCCGACGATCAACTGCTCGCAGCCAAGCGAGAGGGCCGAAACCGCATCGGTGTGGCGAGCAGCGCCGAGCCGGCGTCGGCGGCGCGTCCGTGAGCGGAAGGCACCGGTGTCGCAGTCCCGTTTGTCAGGCCGGCGAACACTCACCACATCCAGGCAAACTCTGCGTGTCGCAGGGTCCGTTCGGCCCAAGGCATCGAAGCCAAAATCCGTTCGCCCTGAGGTATCGAAGGGCTGGGCTGAGGTATCGAAGCCCTCGCTCGACGGCGGAGCAAGGGCTTCGATACCTCAGCCCGAACGGACTTTGACTGCCTGCTTGTCCAGCGCTGCGGCTCGCACATGCCTGGATTCGAACCACAGAGAACACAAAGAACACAGAGCATGATGAACCTGAGACGTCTTGCCCGGCGCGCACTCGCCCCTACCCTGGCCGCCGCCACGCTCGCCGCCCTCGCGCCTTCCGCCGCCGCCGAGGACGGGCCGATCCGGCAATGGCTGAAGGAGCGCAAGGAGCAGCGGCAGCAGCGCGACGCGCCCGGCATCGGCACCTCGATCACCCGGCCCGGCGACCACGAGTTCACGATCGAGCACGGCGGACTGACGCGCATGGTCCGCGTTCACGTGCCGGCCACCTACCAGCCCACCACGCCGGCACCGTTGCTCGTGGCGCTGCACGGCGGTGGCGGCAGCATGGACTACCAGGCCGACGACGCGCGCTACGGCCTCATCAGCCTGTCGGAGCGGCACGGCATCGTGGTGGTGTTCCCGAATGGCTTCAGCAAGCGCAGCAGCGGCAAGTTCGCCACCTGGAACGCCGGCCTGTGCTGCGGCGGCGCACGCGACAACGAGGTCGACGACGTCGGCTTCATCCGCAAGACCGTCGAGCGCGTCACGCGGCAGATGAACATCGATCGCCAGCGCATCTTCGCCACGGGCATGTCCAACGGCGCCATGATGAGCTACCGACTCGCCTGCGAAATGCCCGAAGTGTTCAAGGCGATCGCGGCGGTGGCCGGCACCGACAACACGCGCAGCTGCAGCCCGAAGCAACCGGTCGCGGTGCTGCACATCCATGCCCGCAACGACTCGCACGTCCTGTTCGACGGCGGCGCCGGCCCCGACGCGAGCAACCCGGCCACCGTGACCGACTTCGCCTCGGTGCCCGACACGGTGGCGAAATGGGCGCGGCTGAACGGCTGCGCCGCCGAGCCGCGGCGCGTGCTCGACAAGCCGGGCGCCTATTGCGAGGCCTATTCGCCCTGCAAAGCTCGCGCCGAAGTGCGGCTGTGCGTCACCGAGACCGGCGGCCACTCGTGGCCAGGGGGCACGAAGACGCGCGGCAGCGAGCCGCCGTCGCAGGCCGTCTCGGCCAATGAGCTGATGTGGGAGTTCTTCGACCGGCGCTGAGCGCTGAGAACGGCACGCCAGCGCCCGCGCCGGATTCCTTGACTCCGGACAAGAAAACAGGCGCTTCTCACCGCACTACTCCTTCGGAACTATGCCGCACGGGCCTCGGCTCGTTCTTGCGGCGCGCACGCTCTCGCCCATCGATGGATGTTCAGCGAGCGCTCGTCGGCCCACAGTGGTGTCCATGGAAAAGGAGTGATCCATGGCGATCGCAATCGAACCCCTCAGCACACCCAAGGTTTCCGAAGCCACCCGCAGCCGCCAGGCGATGTCGGTGCTGATCGTCAGCACCCTCGCCTTCACCGTCTGCTTCATGGTCTGGATGATGTTCGGCGTCATCGGCATCCCGCTGAAGCAGACGCTGGGCCTCAACGCCACGCAGTTCGGCCTGCTCACCGCCACGCCCGTGCTCACCGGATCGCTGATCCGCGTGCCGCTGGGCATCTGGACCGACCGCTTCGGCGGGCGCATCGTCATGACGGTGCTGATGGCGGTCACCGTGCCGGCCATCTGGCTCATGGCCTACGCCACGGAATACTGGCACTTCCTCATCATCGGCCTGTTCGTCGGCCTGGCCGGCGGCTCCTTCTCGGTCGGCACGCCCTACGTCGCGCGCTGGTTCCCGAAGCACCGCCAGGGGCTCGCAATGGGCGTCTACGGCGCCGGCAACTCAGGGGCGGCGGTCAACAAGTTCGTCGCCCCGGCACTCGTCGTCGGCTTCGGCTGGACCATGGTGCCGCACGTGTATGCCGCGGTGATGCTCGGCACGGTCTTGCTGTTCTGGATGTTCAGCCACAGCGATCCGAAGCACCTGGTGCCGCACACCGTGTCCTTCCGCGACCAGCTCAAGGCGCTGAAGGATCCGACGGTGCTGAAGTACTGCCAGTACTACAGCATCGTGTTCGGCGGCTACGTGGCGCTGTCGCTGTGGATGGTGCAGTACTACGTCGGCGAGTACGGGCTGGACATCCGCTGGGCCGCACTGCTGGCCGCCTGCTTCTCGCTGCCCGGTGGCGTGCTGCGCGCGATCGGCGGCTGGCTGTCGGACAAATACGGCGCGCACAGCGTGACCTGGTGGGTGATGTGGGTGAGCTGGATCTGCCTGTTCCTGCTGAGCTACCCGCAGACCGAGGTGTCCGTCGTCACCATCCACGGCGTCAAGACCCTGCACTTCGGCCTCAACGTCTACGCCTTCACCGGCCTGATGTTCATCCTCGGCATCGCGTGGGCCTTCGGCAAGGCGAGCACCTTCAAGTACATCAGCGACGAATACCCGAAGAACATCGGCGCCATCAGCGGCATCGTCGGCCTGGCCGGCGGCCTGGGCGGCTTCGTGCTGCCGATCATGTTCGGCGCACTGATGGACATCACCGGCATCCGCTCCTCGGCCTTCATGCTGATGTACGGCGTGGTCTGGGTGTCACTCATCTGGATGTACTTCACCGAAGTTCGCCGCACCCCGCTGATGGGCCGGGGTGGCGAGCGCCCCATTTCCCAACAAGCCTGATCCCCCAAGGAGCAACACATGGCTTCCGCACACGTCATCTCGCACTGGAACCCGGAGGATCTGGCCTTCTGGCGCAAGGGCGGCCAATCGGTCGCGCAACGCAACCTCTGGATCTCCATCCCCGCGCTCACCCTCGCCTTCGCGGTGTGGATGGTGTGGTCGGTGGTGGTGGTGAACCTGCCCAACGTCGGGTTCAAGTTCTCGACCAACCAGCTGTTCTGGCTCGCCGCGCTGCCCGCCCTGTGCGGCGCGACGCTGCGCATCTTCTACTCGTTCGCGGTGCCGATCTTCGGCGGGCGGCGCTGGACCGCGATTTCCACCGCGTCGCTGCTGTTGCCCGCCGCG
Source organism: Burkholderiaceae bacterium (assembly GCA_905339355.1). GTDB lineage: Bacteria > Pseudomonadota > Gammaproteobacteria > Burkholderiales > Burkholderiaceae_C > Albitalea. The sequence continues at coordinate 1,770 of CAJPFZ010000079.1, read as the reverse complement.
GGCATCGGCTTCGCGGTGCAGAACCCGGCCACGCCCTACGAGGTGATGGTGCTGCTCGCGCTGCTGTGCGGCTTCGGCGGCGGCAACTTCGCATCGAGCATGGCCAACATCAGCTTCTTCTTCCCGAAGTCGCAGAAGGGCACCGCGCTCGGCCTGAATGCCGGCCTCGGCAACCTCGGCGTTTCGCTGGTGCAGTTCGTCGTGCCGCTGGTGATCACCGCGGGCGTGTTCGGCACGATCGGCGGCGAGCCTGCCACCGTCACCAAGGCGGGCGTACAGACCTCGATGTGGCTGCAGAACGCCGGCTTCATCTGGGTGCCGTTCATCGCCATCGCGTCGCTGGCCGCGTGGTTCGGCATGAATGACCTGTCCGACGCCAAGGCCTCCTTCGCCGACCAGGCCGTGATCTTCAAGCGCTCGCACAACTGGTGGATGTGCTGGCTGTACCTCGGCACCTTCGGCAGCTTCATCGGCTACTCGGCCGGTTTCCCGCTGCTGATCAAGAGCCAGTTCCCCGGCGTCAATGCGCTGCAGTACGCCTGGCTCGGCCCGCTGGTGGGCGCGCTCGTGCGGCCGCTGGGCGGCTGGCTGTCCGACAAGGTCGGCGGCGCCCGCGTGACGTTCTGGAACTTCATCGCGATGGGTCTGGGCGTCGTGCTGGTGCTGCAGTTCCTGCCGAGCAACGGCAGCGGCGGCAACTTCACCGGCTTCCTGATCTCGTTCATGCTGCTGTTCGCCACGTCGGGCATCGGCAACGGTTCGACCTTCCGCATGATCCCCGTGATCTTCCTCACCGAGCGCCAGCGTGCCGTCAAGGGCCAGGGGCCGGCCGCACAGGAACAAGCGATCAAGGACGCGAACAAGGAAGCCGCTGCGGTGCTCGGATTCAGCTCCGCCATCGGGGCCTACGGCGGCTTCTTCATCCCGAAGAGTTACGGCACGTCGATCGCGATGACCGGCGGCCCGGAAGCCGCGCTGTACTGCTTCATCGTGTTCTACGTCACCTGCGTCGCCATCACCTGGTGGTTCTACAGCCGCAAGAACGCGCCGATGCCCTGCTGATGTCCCCCTTGTCACACACCAGACACCGGCCATTCACCGTGCGTTACGCAAGTTCCGCCGCCCGTTCGCACTGCATTGATGCCGCGCCAGAAGACTGCGCGCATCGCGACGATCCGACATTCCGGAGCCATTGATGAGTCACTTCCTTGATCGCCTGACGCACTTCTCTCAACCGAAAGAAGAGTTCGCCGACGGCCACGGCGTCACCACCGGCGAAGACCGGACCTGGGAAGACGCCTACCGCAGCCGCTGGCAGCACGACAAGATCGTGCGCAGCACCCACGGCACCAACTGCACGGGCTCGTGCTCGTGGAAGATCTACGTCAAGGGCGGCATCGTCACCTGGGAAACCCAGCAGACCGACTATCCGCGCACACGCCCGGATCTGCCCAACCACGAGCCGCGCGGCTGCGCGCGCGGCGCTTCGTATTCCTGGTATCTCTACAGCGCCAACCGCGTCAAGTACCCGATGGTGCGTGGCCGGCTGCTGCGCCACTGGCGCGCCGCTCGCGCGGTGGCCAAGAGCCCGGTCGACGCCTGGGCCAGCATCGTCGAGAACCCCGCGATGCGCGAGGACTGGACGCGCCAGCGCGGCCTCGGCGGCTTCGTGCGCTCGACCTGGGACGAGGTCGACGAGATCATCGCCTCGGCCAACGTCTACACGATCAAGAAGCACGGCCCCGACCGCGTGATCGGCTTCTCGCCGAT
>CAJPFZ010000078.1 GCA_905339355.1 Burkholderiaceae bacterium | reverse complement strand
CTAGCCACCGGACACTGAACAAATGAGCGAGAGTGAAGGGATTGAAGAAGTCAAGAACCTCGGTTAAGGTTAAGTTGCGAGGCAAAACCAAAGCGAGGAAAGCATGAGTTTCAACCCCATCACCCCCCTGTATAGTATCCTGCACGCCCAAATCTTGCCATTGGTGGAGAAGCTCGCGGACAGCCAGGTGGCGAATCTGGTGCACTTAATGGAAGGGTTGTTTAAGGGGCGGAGTGTGCATTTGAGCCGGATTGTCAGTGAAATCAGGGGGAAGGCCCTGAAGTTGAGTCAAGTGGCACAATTAAGCCGGTTTCTGGGGAATGAACGAGTGGATGTGCGCCGGGTGTACGAGCCGGTGGCACGTGAACTGCTGAAACAAGCGGCGCAAGCGGGACGCCTTGTGTTCATCATCGACAGTAGCAAAGTGGGCTTTGGGGCACAGTTCGTGATGGTCGCCTTAGCCTATCAGGGACGTGCCTTGCCGCTCATGTGGACGTGGTTGGAGTATCCCAAAGGGCACAGTCTGACAGCCACGCAAGTAGAACTGCTGAACACCTTACGCGGCTGGTTGCCAGAGGGAGCATCGGTAGCTTTAGTGGGCGACAGTGAATATGGTCGATGCTGGCTGCAAGAAGAGCTGCGCTTCTGGGGTTGGCACTATGCTCTCCGCCAATCCAGCGCCAATCGGGTGTGGCGTCGCCAAGACAGGGGTTTCCTGAGCCTTGACCACATTGAGCTAAGAGGGCAAGGGGTACAATGGTTTCCTCACACCTTGTTAACCGAAGAGAACTCACTTCCCACCCACTTGCTGGGCTACTGGGCGGAAGGCGAAGCCACGCCATGGTGGTTAGCCACCAATCTGGACAACCCTGACCAAGTGTTGGCGCTTTATGCCCATCGGATGTGGATTGAGGAGATGTTCGGTGACATGAAGCGCAATGGGTTTGACTTGGAAGCCACCCATTTGCGCGATACGCTCAAACTCAACCGCTTGACCCTTGCCGTGAGTTTGCTCTATGTGCGCTTGGTTGCTCTTGGCGTTGAACTTACAAAGCTCGGTAGGGCACGTGAGGTTGATCGCTCCGACCGCCGTGATCTCAGTTTCTTTCGCCGTGGCTTTGACTTCCTCAAGCGTTGTCTAGCCCTCAACGAGCCTATCTTGCCCGGCTTTTTTCCCGATTTCAATCTGGTGTCCGGTGGCTAG
>CAJPFZ010000077.1 GCA_905339355.1 Burkholderiaceae bacterium | reverse complement strand
CGCGAAGAAGATGGGCATCAAGACGGTCGCCGTCTACTCCGATGCCGACCGCGACGCGCGCCACGTCGAGATGGCCGATGAAGCGGTGCACATCGGCCCGCCGCCCTCGCGCGAGTCGTACCTGGTGATGGACAAGATCATCGCCGCCTGCAAGCAGACCGGCGCGCAGGCCGTGCACCCGGGCTACGGCTTCCTGAGCGAGAACGAAGCCTTCGCGCGCCGCGCCGAAGAGGAAGGCATCGTCTTCATCGGCCCGAAGCATGCGTCGATCGCCGCGATGGGCGACAAGATCGCGTCGAAGAAGCTGGCGCTCGCGGCCAAGGTCAACACCATTCCCGGCTACAACGCGGCCATCGAGACGCCCGAGCACGCCGTGGAGATCGCCAAGGGCATCGGCTACCCGGTGATGATCAAGGCGAGCGCCGGCGGCGGCGGCAAGGGCCTGCGCGTGGCCTACAACGACCGCGAGGCTTTCGAGGGCTTCAGCTCGTGCCGCAACGAAGCGCGCAACAGCTTCGGCGACGACCGCGTGTTTGTCGAGAAGTTCGTCGAGGAGCCGCGCCACATCGAGATCCAGGTGCTCGGCGATGCGCACGGCAACTGCGTCTACCTGTGGGAGCGCGAGTGCTCGATCCAGCGGCGCCACCAGAAGGTGATCGAGGAGGCTCCGAGTCCCTTCCTCGACGACAAGACGCGCCAGGCGATGGGCGAGCAGGCAGTGGCCCTTGCCAAGGCGGTGAACTACCAGTCCGCGGGCACGGTGGAGTTCGTCGTCGGCAAGGACAAGAGCTTCTACTTCCTCGAGATGAACACGCGGCTGCAGGTCGAACACCCGGTGACCGAGGGCATCACCGGGCTCGACCTGGTGGAGCTGATGATCCGCGTGGCCGCCGGCGAGAAGCTGCCGTTCGCGCAGAAGGACATCCAGCGCAACGGCTGGGCGATGGAATGCCGCATCAACGCCGAAGACCCGTTCCGCAATTTCCTGCCCTCGACCGGGCGCCTCGTGAAGTACGCGCCGCCGCCGGAAGAGGACGGCGTGCGCGTGGACACCGGTGTCTACGAAGGCGGCGAGATCCCGATGTACTACGACTCGATGATCGCCAAGCTCGTGGTCCACGCGCGCGACCGCAACGAGGCGATCGCGAAGATGCGCCAGGCGCTCAACGCGTTTGCGATTCGCGGTATCAGCTCGAACATCCCGTTCCAGGCGGCGCTGCTTGCGCATCCCAAGTTCGTCTCGGGCGACTTCAACACCGGCTTCATCGCCGAGCAGTTTCCGAAGGGCTTTTCGGCCGAGGCGGTGCCGCACGACGACCCCATGTTCCTGCGCGCGCTGGCCGCGGTGGCCAACCGCGTGCATTCGCAGCGGGCGATGCGCATCAGCGGGCAGCTCCCCGGGCATGAGTACCGCGTCGGCGACGAATTCGTGGTGGTGGCTCCCAACGGGGCGGACCGTCTCGAGCAGACGGCGCTCACGCTGCAGGTGGACGACAAGGCTTTCGATGTGCGGGTCGGCGACAAGCGCTACCGCATCGAGCTGCACACGCCGCTGCGCAACGTGGTGATTCGCGGCAGCTGCAACGGCGAGCCGTTCTGCGCACAGATCGAGCGGGTCGGCCTCGCCTACCGCGTGATGCACAACGGCACTCAGATCGACGCCAAGGTGTTCACTCCGCGCGCGGCCGAACTCAACGCGCTGATGCCGTTCAAGGCGCCGCCCGACCTGTCGAAGTTCCTGCTTTCGCCGATGCCGGGCCTGCTGGCCGACGTGGCCGTCGCCCCTGGGCAGACGGTGCGCGCCGGCGAGAAGCTGGCGGTCATCGAGGCGATGAAAATGGAAAACATCCTGCTTGCGACGCAGGACTGCGTGGTCGACGAGGTGGTCGCGGCGAAGGGCGAGAGCCTCGCCGTCGATCAGGTCATCATCCGTTTCCGGTAGGCGTAAACAAACCGTTCAGGCTGATCCTTCGATACCTCAGGACAGGGTACGCTGTCGCGTATCGAAGCCCCTTTCGACGTTCGCGTTCACCCTTCGATACCTCAGGGCGAACGGTGTGGTGGTGTATGAGCGCATCTCTTCGTCCATTCAAGGTGCTGGGCATCCAGCAGGTGGCCATCGGCGGGCCGAGCAAGGAGCG
>CAJPFZ010000076.1 GCA_905339355.1 Burkholderiaceae bacterium | reverse complement strand
TCGATGGCGAGTGCCGGGTCGAGGTGGCGCTCCCAGTAGTCCCAGATGCGCCAGGCGTAGTCGCGCAGGTCGGGGCATTCGATCCCCGAGCCCTTGAGCGCGGCCAGCGTCTCGCGGCAGTCGAACCGCGTCGGGTAGTTGACGAAGGTGAGGATGTCTTCGGGCAGCCCGAGATCCTTCATCACCGCGTGGCGCACGCGGCGCACCGGTGCCAGCGCCATCATCCCCTTCTTGACGCTCTTCGGGATGAAGCCGAGCAGTGCGGCGTTGATGAACAGGTTCATCTTCGGCGCATGAGCCGCCTTGCTGAAGATGTCGAGCACGTCGCCGACGCGGTATCCCTGCGGGTCGACGAGGTGGAAGCACTTCTTGTTCAGCTCGGCCTTGCTGTGGCTGATGTGGTCCAGCGCCGCCACGACGAAGTCCACCGGCACGATGTTGACGCGTCCGCCTTCCAGGCCGACGCTGGGCATCCACGGCGGCAGGATCTGCCGCATTCGCTGGATCAGCTTGAAGAAGTAGTAGGGACCGTCGATCTTGTCCATCTCGCCGGTGTGCGAGTCGCCGACGACCATGGCCGGGCGGTACACCGTCCACGGCACCTTGGACTCCTTGCGCACGATCTTCTCGCTCTCGTGCTTGGTCATGAAGTAGGGGTGGTCCAGGCCCTCGGCCTCTTCGAACATGTCCTCGCGGAACACGCCTTCATAGAGGCCGGCGGAGGCAATCGAGCTCACGTGGTGCAAGTGCCCTGCATCGATCGCCCTCGCGAACTCGACCACGTTGCGGGTGCCCTCGATGTTGACCTGAACCTGCGATTCCTCGTCGGCCGACAGGTCGTAGACGGCGGCGAGGTGGTAGACGTGGTCGATCTGCCCCTTCAGCTGCTTGATGTCGTCGGCGGCCACCCCGAGCTTCTTGGTCGTCAGGTCGCCGAACACCGGGCACGCGCGCGCCTTGGACACACCCCAGAAAGCGAGCAGGTCGGCCACCTTGCCCTCGCTCTCGGGCCGCAGCAGAAAGTACACCGTCGAGCCGCGGCGCTCCAGCAAGGTCTTGACCAGGCGTTTGCCGATGAAGCCGGTGGCTCCCGTGACGAAATACTGCATGCGTGTTCCTCCTTCGATGGTGCGGTTCGTGTGTCCGCGATTCTTCACCAAACGCCAACGTCGCCGACTTCGTCGTTTACCCCATAGAGCCGGCTCACTAGAGAATTAGGATGTCCGACCCAGTGCTGCGACCTATAGTCCTTTCAGCCGCTGCGTATCGAGAGTCTCTGCGCGGCACCCGCGGTCAACAAAGAGGAAACACACCATGGTCAAGAAGCTCAAGCAAATGGCAGGCAAGAAGGCCGCCTCCCCCGCCGGTCTGCTGGACAGCGCGCTGGCCGGCACCGTGAAGGATTCGGCGCAGCAGATCTGGCTTGCCGGTCTGGGCGCCTGGTCGAAGGCACAGGAAGAGGGCGGCAAGGTGTTCGAGGCCCTGGTGAAGGAAGGCTCGTCGCTGCAGCGCAAGACACAGGCGGTCGCCGAGGAAAAGATCGGTGAAGTGACGAGCAGGATGAGCAACATGGCAGGTGACGTGACGGCCAAGGCCGGCCAGCAATGGGACAAGCTGGAAACCATCTTCGAGGAGCGCACGGCCAAGGCGCTCAACAAGCTGGGCGTGCCGTCGTCCAAGGACGTCGAGGCGCTGATCAAGCGCATCGACGATCTGAGCGCACAGGTCGCCAAGCTGTCGAAGGCCGCACCGGCCAAGACCGCGCGCACGGGCGCCAAGAGCAACGGCGTCGCCAAGCCGGCCGCCAAGCGCGCTGCCGTCCGCCGCGCCGCGTGAATGTCTCGCTGCACCACGTAAAGGGCGCTTCGGCGCCCTTTTTTGTGCCCGGGTTTGCCCCAATCTTATTTAGAGCCTCGCATCGATGGCGGCGGCGCACGACCCCCCTAGACTGAAGTCCATGTCCACCCGCAAGAAAAAGCCCCGTGTCGCGCTCGCACTCGCAGGCGGCGGCCCGCTCGGCGCCATCTACGAAATCGGCGCGCTGTGTGCGCTGGAAGAGGCGCTGGACGGGGTGAACTTCGGCAACCTCGACGCGTACGTCGGCGTATCCGCCGGCGGCTTCATCGCCGCCGCCCTCGCCAACGGGCTCAGCCCGCGCGAGATCTGCGCTTCGTTCATCGAGAACGTCGGCGCCGAGCATGATGTCTTCAAGCCTTCGGTGCTGATCCGTCCGGCCTGGGGCGAGATCGCCAAGCGGCTCGCCTCGGTGCCGGTGCTGGCGGCGCAAGCCTCGTACCGCTACCTTTTCCTGCGGCGCTCGCTGTCGTCTGCGTTCGAGCGCCTCGGTCGCGCGCTGCCGGCGGGGTTCTTCTCCAACGACATGATCGACGTGCAGCTGCGCCGACAGTTCTCTGCGCCCGGGCGCACCAACGACTTTCGCGAACTCAAGCGCAAGCTGGTGCTGGTGGCGACCGACCTCGACAGCGGCGATCCGGCGCCCTTCGGCCAACCGGGCTTCGATCATGTGCCGATTTCCAAGGCGGTGCAGGCGAGTGCGGCCTTGCCGGGCTTGTTTCCGCCCGTGGAAATCGACGGACGCTACTACGTCGACGGTGCATTGAAGAAGACCTTGCATGCGTCGGTCTTGCTCGAGGACAACGTCGATCTGCTGATCTGCCTGAATCCGCTGGTGCCGTTCAACTCCTCGGCGTCGCCGCAGCACCGCGTGCTGTCAAGCGGCGAGGAGCGCATCCCCAAGCTGGTGGACGGCGGGCTGCCGGTGGTGCTGTCGCAGACCTTTCGCACGATGATCCACTCGCGGCTCGAACTCGGCATGAAGGCCTACGAGCGCAACCATCCGGACACGACGATCATCCTGTTCGAGCCCGATCAGCGCGACCCCGAGATGTTCCTCGCCAACACCTTCAGCTATTCGCAGCGGCGGGCGCTGGCCGAACACGCCTACCAGAAGACACGCCAGATGCTCCGTTCGCGCCGCTCGGAACTGTCCGCCAAGCTGGCGCCGCACGGCGTTCGCATCAATGACGAGGTGCTCGACGATCGCAAGCGCACGCTCTTGCGTCGCCGTGTGCCGCGTACGCGCGGAGCGTGGGCGCTCAAGCGCCTGGAAAGCACCCTCTACGATCTCGAACGCGCACTCGCCATGCGCAACTGAGCAGCGCAATCAGGTGCCGGGAATGCGGCCCTGGAATGCCCACAGCAGCACCGCCGTCATCGTGAGGTAGCGCGCGAACTTGCCGATCGCCATGTAGAGCACGCAAGGCCAGAACGGCAGCCGCAACCAGCCCGCAACGGCGCACAAAGGGTCGCCCACCACCGGCAGCCACGACAGCAGGCAGGCGCGCGCGCCGAAGCGCTCCAGCCAGCGCAGCGCGCGCGGGTGTGCTGCGCGGTGGTCGTGCGTGACGCGCTCGTAGGCACGTTCGGCACCGTAGCCCATCCACCAGCTGACGATGCCGCCGAGCGTGTTGCCGGCCGTCGCCACCAGCACCGCCGGCCAGAATAGCGAGGCGTTCAGCTTGACGAGACCGAATACCACCGGCTCCGAGCCGACCGGCAGCAAGGTCGCCGACACGAACGCGACGACGAAGACGGTGCTGAGTCCGAACTCGGGCAGGGCCAACGCGGCCAGCAGGGAATGGATCCAAGCCTCCATCGACTGCATTATGCGAAGGGCGCAACGCAGGCAAAGCGAGGGAGTCGAGCCGCTATACTGCTGCCTCCTTTTTCAGCACATCCCACTGCACCTCCCATGAAGATCGGCCACATCGAGCTGCCGAACAGCCTCTTTGTCGCGCCGATGGCGGGAGTGACCGATCGGCCGTTCCGGCAGCTGTGCAAGCGGCTCGGCGCGGGCTATGCGGTCAGCGAGATGGTGACCTCGCGGCGCGACCTGTGGACGAGCCTGAAGACCAGCCGGCGCGCCGACCACGAGGGCGAATCGGCCCCGATCGCGGTGCAGATCGCCGGCACCGACGCCGCGATGATGGCCGAGGCGGCCGCCTACAACGTCGACCGCGGTGCGCAGGTCATCGACATCAACATGGGCTGCCCGGCGAAGAAGGTCTGCAACAGGTGGGCGGGTTCGGCGCTGATGCAGGACGAAGCGCTCGCGCTGCGGATCGTCGACGCGGTAGTGGCCGCGTGCGCGCCGCGCAACGTGCCGGTCACGCTGAAGATGCGCACCGGCTGGTGCCAGGCCGAGCGCAACGCGCTGCGCATCGCGCGCGCGGCCGAAAGCGCCGGCGTCGCGATGGTCACGGTGCACGGCCGCACGCGCGAACAGGGCTACAAAGGCGAGGCGGAGTACGAGACGGTGGCCGCGGTGAAGGCGGCGCTGCGCATCCCGGTGGTCGCCAACGGTGACATCGATTCACCCGCCAAGGCGCGCGAGGTGCTGCAGCTCACCGGTGCCGACGCGATCATGGTCGGCCGCGCGGCACAGGGGCGGCCATGGATCTTTCGGGAGATCGCGCACTTCTTGGCGACCGGCGAGCTGCTGCCGGCGCCCGAAGTGCAGCAGGCCAAGCGCTGGCTGATCGAGCACCTGGGCGATCACTACGGTCTGTACGGCGAGTTCGCCGGCGTGCGCTCGGCGCGCAAGCACATCGGCTGGGCAGTGCGCGCCTTGCCAGGCGGCGAGGACTTCCGTTCGCGCATGAACCTGATCGAATCCTGCGAAGCGCAAGTGCGCGCGGTCAACGACTGGTTCGATCAGCTCGCGCACACTCATCGATTGCTGCCCGCGGCCAACGAACCATTCATCGAAAAGACAGCATGAGCAAGAAGCACATCGAGGAGTGCGTCCGCGAGAGCCTGGAGGCGTACTTCAAGGATCTGCGCGGGGTGGAGCCGGCGTCGATGTACGACATGATCATGAACGTCGTCGAGAAGCCGCTGCTCGACGTGGTGATGAAACACGCGGAAGGCAACCAGAGCCGCGCGGCCGAGTGGCTGGGCATCAACCGCAACACGCTTCGCCGCAAGCTGGTCGAACACAAGCTGATCAAGTGACTTCGCGGCGACAGCCGCGAAGTCATCCCGGCGAAGCCGGGATCCACGCCCGCAGTGGACCCCGACCTTCGCCGAGACGACGGATTCAAACAGGAAGACTCTCATGCAAGCCCTCATCTCCGTCTCCGACAAGAGCGGCGTCCTCGACTTCGCCCGCGAACTGCACGCCCTCGGCATCAAGCTGCTGTCCACCGGCGGCACCGCGCAGTTGCTGACGGAGGCCGGCCTGCCGGTCACCGAAGTGGCCGACCACACCGGCTTTCCGGAGATGCTCGATGGCCGCGTGAAGACGCTGCACCCGAAGATCCACGGCGGTCTGCTGGCGCGGCGCGATCTGCCGGCGCACATGGCGGCGCTCGGCGAGCACGGCATCGAGACCATCGACCTGCTCGTCGTCAACCTCTATCCCTTCGAAGCCACCGTCGCGCGCCCCGGCTGCTCGCTGGAGGACGCGATCGAGAACATCGACATCGGCGGCCCCGCGATGGTGCGGTCGGCGGCGAAGAACTGGAAGGACGTGGCGGTGCTCACCGACGCATCGCAGTATCCGCAGGTGCTGCAGGAGCTGAAGCAGCAGGGCGCGGTGAGCACGGCCACGAAGTTCGCGTTGTCGGTGGCCGCCTTCAACCGCATCTCCAACTACGACGCGGCGATCAGCGATTACCTGTCGTCGCTGCAGCCCGACGGCAAGCGCCACGAATACCCCGCCCAGAGCAACGCCCGCTTCGTGAAGCTGCAGGACTTGCGCTACGGCGAGAACCCGCATCAGACGGCGGCGTTTTACCGTGACCTGCATCCCGCGCCCGGCTCGCTGGTCACGGCGCAGCAGCTGCAGGGCAAGGAACTCTCGTACAACAACATCGCCGACGCCGACGCCGCCTGGGAGTGCGTCAAGTCCTTCGACACCCCCGCCTGCGTGATCGTCAAGCACGCCAATCCCTGCGGGGTGGCGTTGGGCGCGGGCGCGGCCGAGGCTTACAGCAAGGCCTTCAAGACCGATCCCACGTCGGCGTTCGGCGGCATCATCGCCTTCAACTGCGAACTCGACGCGACGGCCGCGCAGCTGGTGGCCAAGCAGTTCGTCGAGGTCCTCATTGCGCCGAGCTTCACGCCCGAGGCGCTGCTCGTCTTCGCCGCCAAGGCCAACACCCGCGTGCTGCAGATCGCGCTGCCGCCCGGCGGTGCGCGTCCGTGGGACCAGGGGCGCAACGCGCAAGACTTCAAGCGCGTCGGCTCCGGCCTGCTGATCCAGACCGCTGACAACCGCGCCCTGCAACGCAGCGAGCTGAAGATCGCCACCACGGTGCAGCCGAGCGCGTCGCAGCTCGACGACCTGCTGTTCGCGTGGACGGTCGCCAAGTACGTCAAGAGCAACGCGATCGTGTTCTGCGGCGGCGGCATGACGCTGGGTGTCGGCGCCGGCCAGATGAGCCGCATCGACTCGGCACGCATCGCGAGCATCAAGGCCGAGAACGCCGGCCTGTCGCTCAAGGGCTCGGCCGTCGCGAGCGACGCCTTCTTCCCGTTCCGCGACGGGCTCGACGTGGTCTGCGAAGCGGGCGCCACCTGCGTCATCCAGCCGGGCGGCAGCGTGCGCGACGAGGAGGTGATCGCCGCGGCCAACGAGCGTGGCATTGCGATGGTACTGACGGGCGTGCGCCACTTCAGGCATTGACCCGTCGCCCGGATTCATCCGGGCTACGATGCGCCCCCATGACATTGCCTGAGGCCGCCGGCCTCTTCCTCGCGTTTCTCGCTCGCCTGATCACCGGCGCCCAGGGCCATTGGTACGGCTGCCCGCCCAAGGCCGAGCAGCGCATCTATTTCGCCAACCACCAGAGCCATTTCGACTGGGTGCTGATCTGGGCTGCGCTGCCGAGCGACCTGCGCTCGGTGACGCGGCCGATCGCCGCGCGCGACTACTGGACGTCCAGCCCCTTCAAGCACTGGATCACGCGCGAGATCTTCAACGCCGTCTACGTGTCGCGCCAGCGCAGCGACGACCAGGATCCGCTGGAGCCTCTGGCGGAGGCGCTCAAGAACGGCGACTCGCTGGTGATCTTTCCCGAAGGCACACGCGGCAACAAGGGCGACCCGCAGCCTTTCAAGTCGGGGCTGTACCACCTCGCCGAGCAGTTCCCGCAGGTGCAGCTGATCCCGGCGTGGATCGACAACGTGCAGCGGGTGATGCCCAAGGGCGAAGTGGTGCCGGTGCCCATCCTCTGCTCGGTCACGTTCGGCGCGCCGATCCAGCTGCTGCCCGGAGAAGACAAGCGCGTTTTCCTCGAGCGCGCCCGCGACGCCGTCGTGGCGCTTCGGAAGGTGCGCTGATGGGCCACCTGCGCGACCTCACCATCGACCAGCAGGTGAGCCTGCTGTTCCTCGCGCTGTTCGGGCTGCTGGGCCTCGTGACCATCGTGCAGTTCAGCCGAACGCTGCGCGACCTGACGCCCGAGCAGCAGGAACTTCACGAACGATTCAAGCGCGACCTGCGGGCGGTGTGGGCCGGCGCAGTGCTGTTCTGGATTGCCTGGGTGCTGGGTGCGGTGGTCGCCACGCTGCTGTTCGGGCTGGTGTGTTTCCTGACCTTCCGCGAGTTCATCACGCTGACGCAGACGCGCCGCGCCGATCACCGCAGTCTGCTGCTCGCGTTCTTTTTCGTGTTGCCGGTGCAGTTCATGCTCGCCGGCAGCGAACATTTCGACCTGTTCACCGTGTTCATCCCGGTCTACGTGTTCTTCGCGATCCCGGTGCTGAGCGCGCTGGGCAACGACCCGATGCGCTTCCTCGAGCGCACGGCCAAGATCCAGTGGGGGATCATGGTCTGCATCTACGGCATGAGCCACGCGCCGGCACTGCTGCTGATCGACCTGCCGCGCTACCAGGGGCGAGGCGCCTTCCTCGTCTTCTACCTGGTGGTAGTGGTCGCCGCGGCGCAGATCGCGCAGGAAGTGGCGACCCGCCGCCTGCGCCGCCGACCGGTGGCGCGCGCGATCAGCCGCTCGTTCTCGTGGCGTGCCTGGCTGATCGGCGCCGGCACCGCGGCGTTGGTCGGGGCGCTCCTGTACTGGGCCACGCCGTTCAAGCCGATCCCGGCGCTGGTGATGGGCTTCATCGCCGGCGGGGCCGGCACCTTGGGCGAGTTCGTGATGAAGGCGCTCAAGCGCGACGCCGGCGTGCGCAGCTGGGGCGGCAAGGCGTCGGTCACCGGTGCGGTGGGCCTGCTCGACCGTGTCGCGCCTTTGTGCTTTGCCGCGCCGGTGTTCTTTCACGCGGTACGCTGGTACTTCGGGCTGTAGCCGAGACGACAATCGCGCATGCGCATCCTCGGCATCGACCCCGGACTCCGGACCACCGGCTTCGGCATCATCGAGTCCGAAGGCGCTCGGCTGCACTACATCGCGAGCGGCACGATCAAGACCGACGCGGTCGACATCGGGCAACTGCCGGCGCGGCTGAAGATCATCTTCGACGGCGTGCGCGAGGTGACGGCGCGTTACCAGCCGGGCTGCGCGGCGATGGAGATCGTCTTCGTCAATGTCAACCCGCAGTCGACGCTGCTGCTGGGGCAGGCGCGCGGCGCGGCGTTGACCGCGCTCGTTTCCACCGACCTGGAGGTGTCCGAGTACACCGCATTGCAGATGAAGAAGGCGATCGTCGGCCACGGGCAGGCACGCAAGGAACAGGTGCAGGAGATGGTGATGCGCCTGCTCAAGCTGCCCGGCCTGCCGGGCAAGGATGCGGCCGATGCGCTCGGCCTTGCCATCTGCCACGCCCATGCGGGCGCGTCGTTTGCCGCGATGGCGCGCGGCGGCACCACGCTCGCGCGCAAGTCGCATGCGCAATACAAGCGTGGGCGGACGTATTGAGTTCGACATGACACGCGGCCCCTACAATTTGCGGCCCATCCAGCCTCCCGCCGAAAGTCCGTCCATGAGCGCAGAGCCTCCCGCCTTCCCGCCGCACCCGAATTCGCCGGATCTGAGCCACATCGCGCCGCGCGACAAGGCCGAGATCCTGGCCGAGGCGCTGCCCTATATCCGGCGCTTCCACGGGCGCACCATCGTCATCAAGTACGGCGGCAATGCGATGACCGATCCGTCGCTGCAGCAGGACTTCGCCGAAGACGTGGTGCTCCTGAAGCTGGTGGGCATGAACCCGGTGGTGGTGCACGGTGGCGGCCCGCAGATCGACGAGGCGCTGGCCAAGATCGGCAAGAAGGGCACCTTCATCCAGGGCATGCGCGTCACCGACGAGGAGACGATGGAGGTCGTCGAGTGGGTGCTCGCCGGCCAGGTGCAGCAGGACATCGTCGGGCTCATCAATGTCGCGGGCGGCAAGGCGGTGGGCCTGACCGGCCGCGACGGCGGGCTCATCCGCGCGCGCAAGCTCAAGATGCTCGACAAGAACGACCCGACCAAGGAACACGACGTCGGCCAGGTCGGCGTGATCGAGTCGATCGACCCGAGCGTCGTGAAGGCGCTGCAGGACGACCAGTTCATCCCGGTGATCTCGCCCCTGGGCTTCGGCGAACACAACGAGAACTACAACATCAACGCCGACGTGGTGGCCGGCAAGCTCGCCGAGGTGCTCAAGGCCGAAAAGCTGATGATGCTGACCAACACGCCGGGCGTGCTCGACAAGCAGGGCAACCTGTTGACCAACCTGTCGGCACGCGAGATCGACGAGCTGTTCGCCGACGGCACGATCTCCGGCGGCATGCTGCCGAAGATCGCCTCGGCGCTGGATGCGGCCAAGAACGGCGTCAACACGGTGCACATCATCGACGGAAGGGTGCCGCACGCGATGCTGCTCGAGATCCTCACCGAGCAGGCCTACGGGACGATGATCAGATCGCATTGAGGCGTGCATCGGCAAGCTCATCATGCGCAACGCGTCATCGCGGCGAAAGCTGGGATGACGTCGTCGTGGACATGAGGGCGTTCTTCTCCTGGAGTGGCGGCAAGGATTCGATGCTCGCCTTGCACCGCGCGCTGGACGAGGGCTTCCGCGTGGAGGCGCTGCTCGCCATGTTCGACGAAACCGGCGATCGTTCGCGTTCTCACGCGTTGCCGCTGACGCTGATGCAGGCGCAGGCCGACGCGCTCGGCATCCCGCTCGTGATGCGGCAGGCCTCGTGGACGGACTACGAGGCGGTGTTCACCGAGCAGCTGCGCGACTTCGCCGAGCAGGGCCTCACGCACGGCCTGTTCGGCGACATCGACCTGCAGCCGCACCGCGACTGGGAGGAGAAGGTCTGTGCCGCGGCCGGCCTCAGCGCGGTTCTTCCGCTGTGGCAGGCGCCGCGGCGCGCGCTGGTCGACGAACTGCTCGCGCTGGGCTACCGCGCCCGGGTCGTCTGTGTCGATGCTCGCTTTCTCGATGCCGGATTCTGCGGCCGCGAGTTCGATGCGGGCTTCATCGCCGACTTGCCGCCCCACGTCGATGCGTGCGGCGAGAACGGCGAGTTCCATACCTTCGTCTTCGACGGCCCGCGCTTTTCGCGGCCGGTCCCGCACGAGCTGGTGGCTGTACACGAGCTGAAGCCGGTCGCGCCGGCGCCCGGCCATTACTTCGTTGCGGAGCTGCAGTGAGCGCCCCGCGCCGCTGGACCTGGCTCTTCGACCTCGACAACACGCTGCACGATGCGTCGCATGCGGCGTTCGGGCACACCAGCGCGGCGATGACCGACTACATCGCCACCCATCTGACCCTGCCGTCCGACGAAGCCGCCGCCTTGGGGCTGCATTACTGGCACCGCTACGGGGCGACGCTGCTGGGCCTCGTGCGCCATCACGGCGTCAAAGCCGCGCACTTCCTCGAAGAAACCCACCGCCTGCCCGGCCTGGAGCAGCGGCTGCGCATGAGCGCCCACGACCGGGCCGCGCTGCGGCGCCTGCCGGGCCGCAAGTTCGTGCTGACCAACGCGCCGCGCGCCTACGCCATGCGGGTGCTGGACACGCTGCGCCTGACCGGCTGCTTCGACGGCGTCCTGAGCATCGAGGACATGACCATGTTCGGCCACCACCGGCCCAAACCCGATGCCCGCATGCTGCGCCACGTCGCCGCGAGGTTGAAAACCCGCCCCAGCCGCTGCGTGCTCGTTGAGGACACACTGGCCCATCAGCGTTCGGCGCGGGGCATCGGGATGAAGACGGCGTGGATGCAACGCTACCTTCGTGGCGCAATTCACACGTCGCCCGCCTGCATGAAAGTTGGTGTTCACCCTTTTCCCAAGCCCGCATACGTGTGTGCCAGAATCAACCAGATACAAGCTTTGCGCTCCGTCTGGCGCATACGCGATGAGCTCCCATACTGAACACACGCCGGAAGAATCCGCTGCCAGCGCCGAGGTGGAGGTGTCGGTTTCCGCCCCCGGTGTTCGCAAGCGTCCCAAGCCGGGCGAGCGGCGTGTGCAGATTCTGCAAACGCTCGCCTCCATGCTTGAGCAACCGGGCGCCGAGCGCATCACGACCGCCGCGCTGGCCGGCAAGCTCGACGTCTCCGAAGCGGCGCTCTACCGCCACTTCGCGAGCAAGGCGCAGATGTTCGAGGGTCTGATCGATTTCATCGAACAAAGCGTCTTCACGCTCGCCAACCAGATCAACGAACGCGAAACCGCCGGCAACGTTCAGGCGCAGAAGATCCTCACCGTGCTCCTGCAGTTCGGCGAGAAGAACCCGGGCATGACCCGGGTGATGGTGGGCGACGCGCTGGTGTTCGAAAACGATCGCCTGCTTGCGCGCATGAACCAGTTCTTCGACCGCATCGAATCGCAGCTGCGCCAGAGCCTGCGCAATGCGGCCGAGGCGTCGGGTTCGACCACGCCGACCGTCGACGCCAATGCGCAGGCATCCGTGCTGACCGCGTTTGCCGTTGGTCGCCTGCAGCGCTACGCCCGCTCGGGCTTCAAGCGGCAGCCGACGGAACATCTGGATGCCGCTCTGCGTCTGATGGTGGCTTGACGCTTCACGGATCCGAATGGCCGCCCAGGTCTCGGTCGGCGGACATACGCTGACCCTGCTGCC
>CAJPFZ010000075.1 GCA_905339355.1 Burkholderiaceae bacterium | reverse complement strand
AACAGGACGAACTGTGGCGCAAGTACGAGGCGCGCCTGCAGGAAGCCGGTGTCGATCGCGACGCGCCGATGGGCGGCGCCGCCGGCGGGTCAGGCTGCGGCCATCACCATTGATCCAGGTCACCCGATGAGCGAAACCCATTTCGGCTTCCAGAAGGTCGATGAATCCCAGAAGGCGCAGCGCGTGCGCGGCGTGTTCGATTCCGTCGCCGGCAAGTACGACCTGATGAACGACCTCATGTCGATGGGCCTGCACCGCGCCTGGAAGGCCTACACGGTGGCCGTGGCCAACGTGCGTGAGGGCGACCGCGTGCTCGACATCGCGGGCGGCACAGGCGACCTCGCGCGTGCGTTCGCGAAGAAGGTCGGCGCGCGTGGCCTGGTGGTGCACACCGACATCAACGAGGCAATGCTGCGCCAAGGGCGCAACCGCCTGCTGGACGAAGGCCTGGTGCTGCCCACGTCGATCTGCGATGCCGAGCGGCTGCCCTTCGACAGCGGCAGCTTCGACCTCGTCAGCGTTGCCTTCGGCCTGCGCAACATGACCCACAAGGAACGCGCGCTTGCCGAAATGAACCGCGTGCTGCGCGCCGGTGGAAGACTCCTGGTGCTGGAGTTCTCCAAGGTCGCTTCGCCGCTCACCAAGGCTTACGACTGGTACTCGTTCAAGGTGCTGCCGCGGCTCGGGCAATGGGTGGCGGGCGACGCCGAGAGCTACCGCTACCTGGCGGAGTCGATTCGCATGCACCCGAGCCAGGACGAACTCAAGGCGATGATGAAGGCGGCTGGCTTCGGCCATGTCGACGTGCACAATCTGAACGCCGGTGTGGTGGCGCTTCACGTCGGGATCAAGTGCTGAGACGTTGCGTGGTGCTCCCTCTCCCTCTGGGAGACTCAGGGAGGGGCGAACGTCGTGCCCAACGGCCCCCCCGGATTGCGGGGGCGTCCAGGTAGAACTTGGTCGCTCGGCCGAGTTCCAATCGACCCGCGCGGCGCCCAGGTGAGGGGTTGCCAAGCTGCCGCGCTTCGCCGGTACACTCGCCAGGATTTGCCGCCCGCCGCTCGCGGCCCGTGCTGGTGCCGGATGTCGATGACCCCCGAGCCCACAGAAAGCCCCCGGAGACTTTCGTCCATGACTTCCATCCATTCGTTCTCTTCCCGCCTGCCGCGCGCCGGCCGCGCCGCAGTGCTTGCCGCGACCGCTCTGACGGTCGTGCTGGCCGGCTGCGGTGACAGCAACAAGGACAAGCCCGCCACGCAGACGGCGGCCCGTGTCAACAAGGAAGAGATCACCGTTCACCAGATCAACTACGTGCTTGCCCAGCAACGGGGCTTGCCGCCCGAGCAGGCGGCGTCGGCAGGCCAGCAAGTGCTCGAGCGACTGATCGACCAGGAATTGGCAGTGCAGAAGGCGGCCGAGCAGAAGGTCGACCGCGAACCGCGCGTGACGCAGCAGATCGAGGCGGCCCGCCGCGAGATCATCTCGCGCGCCTACCTCGACAAGATCGGTGCCGGCGCACCCAAGCCCACCCCGGAAGAGATCAAGGCCTACTACGACGCCAACCCGGCGCTGTTCAAGGACCGGCGCATCTACAGCCTGCAGGAAATTTCGATCGAGGCGTCGCCGGAGCAGGTCGAATCGTTGCGCGCCAAGCTGCAGGAAGCAAAGAACGTCAACGAGTTCGTCGAGTACCTCAAGACGAACAACATCAGATTCGTCGGCAACCAGGCGGTCCGCCCGGCAGAGCAGCTGCCGCTGAATGTGCTGCCGACCATCTCGCAGCTGAAGGACGGCCAGACCATCTTCAGCAAGACGCCACGTGGCGCGCAGGTGGTGATTCTCGCGGGCTCGCGCAGCCAGCCGGTGGACGAAGAGCGCGCTCGCCCGGCGATCGAGCAGTTCCTGCTCAACGAGCGCAAGCGCAAGGTGATCGCCGATGACCTGAAGGCGCTGCGCGCGGCATCCAAGGTCGAATACGTCGGCGACTACGTCAAGTCGGCCGAAGAGCGCGCGGCCGCCGAGGCCGCGGCCCGCGAAGTGAAGCCGAGCACGTCGGCCCTCACCGCCGCGCCCGGCGCCAGCGCCATCGAGATCGAGCCGTCGAGGCCGGCGGCGGTGTCGCCGCTGATCGGCACGCCGGCGTCCGCAATTGAACCCGTGGTCCCCATCACCGCGGCTTCGGCGCCGTCCGGGCAGGCGCTCGACAAGGGCCTGAAGGGATTGAAGTAACCCGGGCGCCAATGTCGGCGGGCTCCTGGAGCATCGCCGCCGGCGCCCAGCCAAAGGAGGCGTTTGAGATGATGAAAACCGCGATGCGTTATCTGCTGCAGTTCTGGCTGGTGTTGTTCTTCGCGAGCGGCACGGCCGCGTTTGCGCAAACGCAGGCCAAGGCGGAGCACACGCTCGGTGCGGGTGACGTGATCCGCGTCAACGTGTTCCAGAACCCCGACCTGAGCCTGGAAACCCGCATCTCCGAGCTGGGCACGATCACGTTCCCCTTGGTGGGCTCCGTCAACATCGGCGGGCTGTCGATCACCGGCGCCGAGCAGCGCATCGCCAAGGCGCTGCGCGACGGCAAGTTCGTGCTGAATCCGCAGGTCAACGTGCAGCTGCTGCAGATTCGCAGCGCGCAGATCTCCATCCTGGGGCAGGTCGGCAAGCCGGGGCGCTACCCGATCGACCAGGTCGGCAGCCGGGTGTCCGAAATGATCGCCGCCGCCGGCGGAGTCGTGCCGGGCGCCTCCGACATCGTGACCTTGGTGGGTCACCGCAACGGCCGGCCCGTCAAGCTCGACATCGACCTACCGGCCATCCTCCAATCGGGCAAGGCCGAACTCGATGCGGTGGTGGCAAGCGGCGACATTTTGTATGTCGACCGCGCTCCGATTTACTATGTGTACGGTGAAGTGCAGCGTCCCGGCGTGGCGCGCCTCGAGCGCGGCATGACGGTGATGCAGGCTCTGGCACAAAGCGGCGGGCTCACGCAGAGGGGCACGGAGCGCGGTTTGCGCATCCATCGTCGCGACGCATCTGGCGCGGTCAAGGTCGTTCAGCCCGGCATGAACGACCATGTCGAGCGTGATGACGTCATCTACGTTCGCGAGTCGGTGTTCTAAGGGATATCGGCATGTCCATCGCACAGTATCTGCGCATCGTCTGGGCCCGCAAGTGGCTCGTGCTGACG
>CAJPFZ010000074.1 GCA_905339355.1 Burkholderiaceae bacterium | reverse complement strand
AAGGGGTCACCCATAAGGGCGGACGTCAACAGGTAAAATGCGTGGTCAAAGAACATCCGGGCTCAACGACCGACCTGGCGGCGTTAAGTTCAACGGGCTGCGGGGACGCACGCGTTTAGCGGCCGCGTTCGAACCCTCGACTTCGCTCAGTTGATTCCGGACCGTCGCAGGGGCGACGATCCGTTCAGTCACCCATCTGGATCTAGCCGCTTCACACCGGCCTTCTTGCCGGCGTGCCGGGAGGACAGCGTCGCGGCCCTCCCGCAGCCCATCCCGCCGTCGGACGGGACCAGAAAACCATCAGTGCCGGACCGCGTTCATTCAGTTCCCAAAGATTGGTAGTTCGTCGGTGCAGTGACCGCGTCCAACCCGTTCGTGACTCACGGCCCGGTCGAATCGCCGCCAAGTGGCACTCCCCAGCCTGGTTGGGTGTGAGCCGAGCCGCCAGGCCAATCAGTCCGGTGGCTCATCGTCCAACCCCTTTCACGGGATCTGACGGCTCGGCTCTAAAGAGTTAGGTTTGCTTTCTCATACGTTTGGTCCGAGTCCGGGTCGGGGTCGGCGGGGGTGGGTTCCTGCGTTTGGCCCGCGGCTGGCTCCGCGGCTTGGCCGGCGGGGGTGGCGCCCGGTGCTCTCCTGCCCGCCCTGGGGAAACCCGCGAAGAAACGTCACCTAATGGCGTCAAGGAGGTGGGGTCCTTTTCCGGTGCGGGCCGCTGGGGCGGGATCGGCGGGGGCGCCGAGCCCGCGGCCCGCACCTGCCTTTCCCCTTCCCCACCCGGCACGCCGCCGGGAAACGCCCGCGCCCAGTCGAACGCCACCCCCTCCCGCATCACGTGCCAGGCCGCCTTGGCCAGCTTGCACGCCAGCGCCTTGCTGGCCAGAGCCCCGTTGACCTGCGCGGCCTTCCGGTCGAAGAACCGCCGGCACGGCCCGTAGTAGCGGCGCGCGTACTGGGCCGCCTCCACCCACGCCCACGCCAGGTAGCGGTTGCCGTTCTTCCCGTTGTTGGCCCCCTTGACCTTCCCGTTGGAGAGGCGCCGGCTCTGCACACACCGGCAGTAGCTGGCGTAGTCCCCCGCGCCGGCGAAGCGCTCGATCGGCCCGGTCTCCAGCGCGATGGTCAGTCCCAGGATCTTCCCCACCCCCGGCACGCTCTGCAGCCACCGATAGCTGGCCCAATCCTTCACCACACCCACGACGGATTTCTCAATGGCCAGGATGCTCTGCTTCAGTTCCCCTACTAGGCGCAGTTGTTCGCGCGCGATCAGTTGCTCGGCCGCTGACCCGAACAGCTTGGCCCCCTCCTCCAGCGTCAACCGTTCCAGTTGACTCAAACCCAGCGTCTGTCCCGTCGTGCGCGCATAGAGACTCTTGAAGCTCAGTTTGTGCGCCGTGGCCTGCCGCACCAGCAAGAGTCGGCGCCGCAGCAGATCGCGTACCGGCCG
This sequence comes from Burkholderiaceae bacterium, assembly GCA_905339355.1. Lineage (GTDB taxonomy): Bacteria > Pseudomonadota > Gammaproteobacteria > Burkholderiales > Burkholderiaceae_C > Albitalea. The sequence goes on along the minus strand of CAJPFZ010000074.1, from coordinate 750 downwards.
CAGCTTCCGGTCATAGATGTGGCCGGTGGGCAGAATGTTCAGGCGCAGCAACTGGGCCAGGAAGAACGCGTCGCTGGTGTCGTCGGCGTGCTTGAGGCCGCTGTACTGCACGATCCGCGCCGGGTTGGCCAGCACCACGTCGAAGTCCTCCTCCTGCAGGCCGTCCACCAGCCAGTACCAGTTGTACGTGGATTCGACCGCGATGCGTTTCAGCCGTTTCCGGTAGGGCTCCAGCCAGTGGACGATCCGGTCCAGTTCACAGGGCAGCCGCTTCTCGACCAGCCGGCGCCCCTCTTGGTCCACCAGCCCACAGACAACGTTGTTGCGGTGCAAGTCCATTCCTGCCATCACTTCGTTCATCGGGCGTGCTTTCGGTTACTGCGTTGTGGTTTTTCCTTCGCATCCCACCAGGGGATCGCGACTCACCACGTCTTACCGAGAGACGCCCGATTTGCCTATCAAGCCCTTGATGGTTATCAGTCCCACAGATCAACATCTCCGCACCCTCCGCAGGTACGATAGCGACGCCGAGTCCCCACCCTCAACCGTCCAGTCCGCGTCATACCGGACAAGGACCTCCCGCCCCCCGCCCGGCTCGAAAGGTGTGGATCTGTGGGACTGACCCCTTCGGTTCTTCATTGCACCGGAACGACCAGCCGGTAGAAGGCCCTCACTCCGCCCGGGGCAATTCGCAGCAGTTCGTGCCCGTCCGGCAGTTCTCCGTTCGTCATCACTTGGGTCCAGTTCTCC
>CAJPFZ010000073.1 GCA_905339355.1 Burkholderiaceae bacterium | reverse complement strand
CGACGAAGCCGCACTCGAACGCAAGCGCGCCCGGCTCGCCGCCGCCCCCGTTTCCAACCCACTCCCAGAGGAGATCCTGCAATGACCCCTGTGCACGCTTCCACCCCAAACGAATTCGAGCTGCGCGACGATGAACGCCAGCCCTGCGAAGTCTGGACGCGCGTGATGGGCTACCACCGTCCGGTGGCGAGCTTCAACATCGGCAAGCAGGGCGAGCACCACGAGCGCCGCTTCTTCGCGGAGCCGCAGCAACAAGCCGGATGACGGGAGCATTGCGCGTCGGCGGCGTGACGCGGCTGACGACCATCGACTTCCCCGGGCGCCTCGCCGCCGTCGTATTCCTGCAAGGCTGCCCCTGGCGTTGCGGCTATTGCCAGAACCCGGCACTGATCCCCGCCGACGTGCCTGGCTCGATCCCGTGGGACGACGTCATCGCCTTCCTGCAGTGCCGCCGCGGCCTGCTCGACGGCGTGGTCTTCTCCGGCGGCGAGCCGACGCTGCAGGCAGGGCTCGCCGACGCGGTCGTGCAGGTGCGCGAGCTCGGCTTCGAGGTCGGGCTGCACACCGCCGGCATGTACCCCGAGCGGCTGGCCGCGCTGCTGCCTTCGCTCGACTGGGTAGGCCTCGACATCAAGGCACCGTTCGACCTGTACGACGGCGTGACCGGCGTGCCGGCGAGCGGCGCCAAGGTGCGCGACTCGCTCGGCCATCTGTTGCGCAGCGGCGTGCCGCACGAGTGCCGCACGACGTGGCATCTCGGGCTGTTCCAGATCGAGCAGTTGCAGGCGCTGGCCGCGACGCTCGCCGACCTGGGCGTGGCGCATTGGTCGCTGCAGACTTGCCGAGTCAGCGGCACGCCGCAAGCCATGCCTCCCGAGGCTGTGCTGAAGAGTTTGGGCGAACGGTTCGAGCAGTTCTCGCTGCGCTGACCGGCGGGACCTGCCCTACCCGCCGAACGCTTCCAGCACATTGACCACGTTGACGCCCACCTCCGCCACCGCATACCCGCCTTCCAGCGTGAACACCGTCGGCAGGCGCGCCCCCGCGATCAATCGGCCGACCTCGAAGTAGTCGGCGCTGCGCAGGCTGAAGCGCGAGATCGGATCGCCCTCGAAGGTGTCCACGCCGAGCGGCACGACCAATGCATCGGCGCGAAAGCGCGACACGGCGGCCAGCGCGTGCCGCAAGGCATCGCGCCAGGTGGCGAAGTCCGTGCCTGCCTGCAGCGGCAGGTTCAGGTTGCTGCCCTCGCCCGCGCCATGCCCGCGTTCGTCCGCATGGCCGAGGAAGAACGGGTACTCGGTCTGCGGGTCGCCGTGGATCGAAGCGGTGAAGACGTCGGCGCGCTCGTAGAAGATGGTCTGCGTGCCGTTGCCGTGGTGGTAGTCGATGTCGAGCACGGCCACGCGGCTCGCGCCGGCGTCGCGCAAGGCCTGCGCCGCGAGCGCCGCGTTGTTGAGGAAGCAGTAGCCGCCGAAGAAGTCGGGGCCGGCATGGTGGCCCGGCGGCCGCGTGAGCGCCACCGCGGCGCGCGCCCCCGCGTGCGAAGCGACGGCGCGCGCCGCGTCCGCGGCGCAGGCTGCCCCGGCGAGTGCGGCCCGCCATGTGCCCGCGGTCAGTGGCGTGCCGCTGTCGAAGGAAAAGAGCCCCACGCGCGCTGCGAAGCTCGCCGGGGTGACGTCGTGACGAAAGCCGCGCACCGGCCAGACCGACGGCAGCACGTCCTGTTCGGCGTTGATCGGGTCGAGAGCGATCCACTCGTCCCAGGCGCTCGCCAGAAAGTCGACGTAGCGCGGGCTGTGCACTCGCCTGATCAAGGCCTGATCGGCCGCGCCCGGCTCGCGCAGCTCGCCCATGGGGCGGCGCCGCAATTCGGCCAGCACATGGTCCAGGCGCGCGGGCGTCTCATGGCAAGCCACGAGACGCCCGCGGAACATTTCGTGGCGGCCAGCGTGCAGGTGATGCAGCGGGTTGTGGAAGATCAGCATGCGCGTTCGTCGTCCATGGGTCGAGGAAGCGTCAAGCCTATCTCAGCCGCATTCCGGCCGCGGCCCCAGGGCCCGCGCGAGCGCGGACCCCGGTCGAACCCGTTCTACTGCCGGTAGGCGATGTCGGCGCGGCGGTTCTCGGACCAGGCGGTCTCGTCGCTGCCCGACGCCCGCGGCCGCTCCTCGCCGTAGCTGACGGCTTCCATGCGCGCATCGGCGACCCCGATGATCTTCAGTGCGCGCAGCACCGACTCCGCACGCTTCTGCCCGAGCGACAGGTTGTACTCGGCGCTGCCGCGCTCGTCGGCGTGGCCCTCGACGCGAATGGCGAGCGCCGGCTGCGACTGCAGGTAGCGGCCGTGGCGGGCGAGCATGTCGTTGTACTTGTCCTTGACCGAGAAGTCGTCGTAGTCGAAGTAGACGCTGCGCTCGGCGAAGAGCGGGTTGGCCGGGTCCTTGTGCGGCGGGATCGTGACCGTCGCCACCTGCGACGCCGGTGCGGGTGCCGTGCCCGCCGTCGAAGGCGGCGCCGTCGGCGTCGCGGTCGAGGTCGGTGCCTTGCCCGCCGAATCGGTGCTGTCGGGCGTGCTGCTGCACGCCGCGAGCAGCATCGTGGCAGCGATCGCGCTCAATAGGGACTCGAAGTGCTTCATCGTTTCGTTCTCCAGGGTTTCGCAGGCCGCGCAGCGGCCGGCACCTGCGGCGGATTGCCGCGGTTCGTTGGGCACCAAGGTGCCGTGTCATGTGGCTCGTTGCGGCACGCCGCCGCGGAGCCGGGTCGCAAGGCGGCGCGGTGCATCAACTGCCGCTGCACTCCGGATGCTGGCGCAGCCGGAAGGCATTGTCCACCGCGTCGCCTGTCGGGGCGAGCAGCCTCAGATGCGGTGGGGTCTGGCCATCGTCGATCCAGCCGGCGCCCGGCTGAGTCGAATTGGCGTAGTGAGAGAAGTCGGTGTACTGCGCGGCGAGGTGCTCTCCCAGGTCCTTCAGCTGCTGCGGCGGCGTTCGGGGATCGGCATAGCGGCGAATCTCCACCACGCGAAACGCCTGGGTGAGACCGTCGGGCGACGCCACCGGCTCGAAGCGGACTTCGATCAGATCCCCCGTCGCTCCGGTATAGGTGGCCTTGAGCCGGTCGGCGAAGCCCAGCACGCCGCAGACGGCGCGCAGCGAGGCGAGGGCCTGCAGGCCCGGCTCGTCGAACTCACGCAGGTACCAGTACGGCGCCACGGCCTCGATGTCGGGCTCGTCGGCGCGCAGCGCGAGCTTCACCCGATCGAGAGTTGCCTGCGAGACGCGCGCCTGCGCCAGCTCCTCGCCGGTGGCCGGATTCACCACCGGGTGCCAGCGGATGTGGCGCAGCTGCAGGATGTCGTCGCCAAGGCACACCTGGTCCGTGCAAGGCATGCCGTCCTTCAGGACCGGCTGCGCGGTGGCCGAACTGGTGCCGTTGGAGGCGAGGAAGATCGCGGCTGACATCAACAGCGTCAGCATCAGCTTCTTGGAAATGAAAGGCCTCGTGTCGCAGGTGCGTGGGTTGCAGTGCCCATGGCGCACGCGACCCGTTCCTCGAAATGGAGTGGCTGCCGAACCGCAGATCCGGCGAAAGACCGGCGAAGCCTACGTGGCCGCGCCCGGCAGCGCAACGGCGGGCGCCCGTACGGGCTGACCCTGGGGACTGTCACGATCGGCGCGCCGCGTTGGCGATGCGGATCAGTTCCGCGAGATTGCGCGCGCCGACCTTGCTCATGACGCGCGACTTGTGCACCTCCACCGTGCGCGCGCTGATGCCCAGGCGCTCGCCGATCAGCCCGTTGTCCAGGCCCTCGACCACCAGCTCCATCACCTGACGTTCGCGCGCGGTCAGCGTGGAGCGCGCGCCCTGCACGGCGTCGGCGCCGCGCTCGAGTTCAAGCCCCGACAGCGCCCGCTCGATCGACTGCAGCAGCACGTCGTTGTCGAACGGCTTCTCGAGAAAGTCCACTGCGCTCGCCTTGAACGCCTGGCGTGCCGCGGCCACGTCGCCATGCCCGGTGATGATGATGACCGGCAGCTTGGCCGGGTGGCTCGCAAGCGCGCGCTGCAGGTCGAGGCCCGACATGCCCGGCATGCGGATGTCGGTCACCACGCAGCCGCGCCAATGCGGCGAGAGCGCGCCAAGAAAATCCTCGGCACAGGCGAACACGGCGGTGGCATGACCGCGAAGGCTCAGCAGCAGCGACAGCGCATCGCGCACCGAGGGGTCGTCGTCGACGATGAAGACGGTCTGGTGGTGCGGCGGCAAGCTACTCATGGGGTGATGCGGTGCTCGATGGAATGCTGAAGAAGAACCGGCCCCCCGCCCCGACCTCGGCCCACAGCCTGCCGCCGTGCGCTTCGATGATCGTGCGGCAGATCGCGAGGCCGATGCCCATGCCGCCGGGCTTGGTGGATGGGCGCGATTCGAACAGGTGCGGCAGCATCGCGGCCGAAATGCCCGGCCCGCTGTCGCGCACCGCAACCACCAGGTGGCCGTCGCGCAGCCGCGCCTCGACGCTGACCGAGGCCGGCTGCGCGCCGTGCTGGGCGACGGCGTCCATCGCGTTGGAGACGAGGTTGCGCAGCACGACCTCGATCTGCACCTGGTCGAGCCACACACGCGGCAGCTGCTCGTCGCAGCGCCCTTCGAGCACGACGTGTAGCGCCCGGGCCTGGGTCGACTGCGAACGGATGACCTCCTCGATCAGCATCGGGACGTCGACCGGCTGGAGCTCGGTGCTGCGCGTGCGGAAGAAATCGCGCAGCCGCTTGACGACGTTGCTGGCGCGGCTCGCCTCGTTGACGAGCTTGCCGGTCACGTCGGCAAGCGGGTCGGCGATGGCATCGACCCCGCGATGCTCTCCCTCGCCGCGCTGCTGGCGAACCAGCAGCTGGCAGGCGTGCGCGTAGGTGCTGAGCGCCGTCAGCGGCTGGTTGAGTTCGTGCGCCAGGGCCGCGGCCATGTCACCGGCGGCCGCGAGATGCAGCGAGGCGCGCAACGCGCGCTGCGCCTCTTCGCGCTCGTCGACGGTGGTGCCCAGCAGCAGGCCGGTGGCCGCCAGTGCCGCGAGCAGCATGTGCAGTTCGAACACCGTGAGCGGCCTGTACTGCGTCGACTGCACCGCGACGATCAGCAGCACCTGCACCAGCGCCGCGCACCAGGCGGCGCCGAGCGTGCCGAAGCGTGCCGCGCTCCACACCACCGGAACGAACAGCAGGTAGAAGAACTTGAACTGGTCCTCGGTGGCCTGACCGAACACGGCAAACGCCGCGGCGACGGCGGCGCCGATGACGAGCCAGCTTTCGAGCGTGCGCAGCATGGCCGCCGTCGCGGCGCGCCGCTCCCAGCTGCGCATGATGAACAGCACCGGCAGCACGACGATCAGGCTCACGGCGTCGCCGATCCAGGCGCGCAGCACGCCAGCGAGCAATCGGTCGCGCATCGACGCCGAGTCGATCATGGCCAGTGCGCCGATGTGCAGCGACGCCGTCAGTGCCGCGGTGCCGGCCGAGATGACCAGGAAGATCAGAAAGGCCTTGCGCGTGGCGATGTGCGGGACCGGCCCCAGCCAGCGGCGCATCGCCGCCGCGCCGACCCAGTAGCCGAGGGTCAGAAGCGCGGTGGGAACAACGTGGACAGCCCACGACGGCGGCAGGCCACGCACCAGCACCTCCGTGCCGGCGAGCGTGGCGGCCACGAGCCACCAGCTGCCGGGACGCCACATCAGCAGCGCCACGGCCAGGGCCGCCTGCGGGTTCCAGGGCGTGATGTTCAATCCGCGCATCGGGTGCACGTAGCTGATCCAGTCGAGCAGCACGTACAGCAGCACGAAGCCGGCGGCGCTTGTCAGCGGAAGCCGCAGCGACGACGCGGCAGCGACCGTCGGAAACCGATTCACCGGACTGAACATGCCGGCATTGTGTCGGAGGCGGACGCCAAGGCACCGCGGAGCCAAACTCGTGCCTGCCGTCCATCACCGCGGGATCGCCCGTACGGGCCCACCCGTAACGCTGGATGGCCCCCAGGCCGGACAATGCGGACTCAGAAGCGATGATTAAGGCGGCCCCCGGGTCGCCTTCTTTTTGGCAGCATGGAGAGGGAACAGTCCCTCCTCACATCGACAGCGACCCCTCGCGGAATTCGGTCTTGTCGAGCCACACGTTGACCAGCACCGGCTTGCCGCTGCGCGCGAGTTCGCGCGCCCGCGCCAGCGTGGCCTCCACCTCCGACGCCCGCGTGATCAGCAGGCCCTCCGCGCCGAAACCTTCGGCGACCTCGTGATAGGCCGTGCGAGCGAGCACCGTCGCCACGTCGTCGTGCAGCATCTTCACCTGTTCGCGCGCGATCTGCGTCCAGCCCGCGTCGTTGCCCACCACGGCGATCACCGGGATGCCATGGCGGACGAAGCTGTCGAACTCGACGAGCCCGTAGCCGCAGGCGCCGTCGCCGAACAGGATCCAGACCTCGCCTTCGGGCCGCGCCAGCGCGGCGCCGAGCGCAAACCCCGCGCCGACGCCGAGGGTGCCGAACGCACCGGGGTCGAGCCAGCTCAAAGGGGTGCGCGGGTGCAGCACGTAGGCCGCCGTGGCCACGAAGTCGCCCCCATCGGCGACCAGCAGCGCGTTCTCGCCGGCCTCGCGCTCCAGCGCGCGCAGCAAGGCGATCGGGTTGACGAATTCGCCGCTCGCCTCGGCCTGGCGGTCGATGTCGGCCTCGCGCTGCGCGTCGCGTTCGCGCAGCTGCGCGGCCCAGGCGGCCCAGCGCGCATCGGCGGCGCCCGCGCCGTGCAGCGACTGCGCGAGCGTCCGCAGGAACAGCCCCGCGTCGCCGATGGCGGCAACGTCCGGGCGGCGGTTGAGGCGCGCGTCCTTGGCGCTGCGGTTCGCCGCGATGAGCGTCGCACTTCGGCGCACATGCTTGCCGTAGTCGAGCCTGAAATCGCAGGGCACGCCGGCCAGCAGCACGCAGTCGGCTTCGCGCAGCGCCTGCCGCCGCTGATGGCGCATCTGCAGCGGGTGGTCGCGGCCGAGCAGGCCCCGCGCCATGCCCGACAGGTAGACGGGGATGTTCAGTTCGCCGACCGCCTGCGCCAAGGTGGCGGCGTCGGCGGCGCAGGCCACTGCCTGGCTGCCGATCACCATCAGCGGGCGCTCGGCCTTGGCGAGGACGGCAAGTGCCGAACGCACCTGGGCATCGCCCGCACGCGGCGTCTCGACGCTGCGCACGCGCGGCACCATCGGCTCCTGGCTGCCTTCGAACATGCGGCGCACATGGCGAGTCAGGTAGTAGCGCAGCGCCCGGTCGGCGAGCGACGTTCCCTTGCCGGCTGCATCGGCATACCACTGGCGGATCGAGACCTCGTCGTACAGCAGATCGACCGGGCACTCGATGAACACCGGCCCCGGAACACCGTCGCGGGCCGCGGCGAACGCCTCCTCGACCGCCGGGCCGAGGTCGCGCACGCGGCGGATCTTCTTGAACAGCTTGACGTGCGGCTCCACCAACGGGCGCTGGTCGATGTCCTGCAGCGCGCCGCGCCCCTGCAGCGCCGTCGGCGCGGCCCCGCCGATCAGGATCACCGGTGACTGCGCCAACTGCGCGTTCTTCAGCGCGGTGATGGTGTTCGTGATGCCCGGGCCGGCCGTGACGGCGGCCACGCCCGGCACGCCCGTCAGCCGCGCGCTGGCATCGGCGGCGAACACCGCAGTCGCCTCGTCGCGCACGTCGACGATGCGCAGCCCGCGCGCCTTGGCCGCACTCAGGATCGGCGAGATGTGCCCGCCGCACAGCGTGAAGATGCAGCGCACGCCATGCGCCTGCAGCGCTTCGGCGACTCGGTCTCCGCCATGGCGGACCGCGGGATTGTTCGTCATGCAACGCGCTCCGTCATGCCCACACCACCGCGCCCTGCGACGCGTACCAGCGCTGGACGTCCCTCTCCACCTCCGCCTCGATGCGGGCGCGGCGGATCTTCATCGTCGGCGTGAGGCAGCCGTTCTCGATCGACCAGGGCTCGCGCGCGACGACGATCATCTGCAGCCGCTCACTGTCGGCGAGCCGGTGGTTGAGTTCGCTCAGCAGCTGCTCGAGCTCCTTTTGCACCTGCGCGCGAACGGCAGGATCGCCGGTCTTCGGGCGCAGCTGCTCGGCCAGCACCACGATCCCGTAGGCGCGCGGCTGTCCGACGCCCGAGACGATCGACAGCTCGACCATCGGGTGGGCATTGAGCTCGTTCTCGATCGGCGCGGGCGCGACATATTTGCCCCGCGCCGTCTTGAACAGCTCCTTGGCGCGGCCGGTGAGCTTGAGCATGCCGTCGGGCGACTGCTCGCCGAGGTCGCCGGTTCGGAAGAAGCCGTCTTCGGTGAACGACTGCGCCGTCAGCTCGGGCTGCTTGTAGTAGCCGCTGAACTGCCCGGGCGACTTGATGAGGATCTCGCCGTCCGAACTCAGCCGCACCTGAACGCCGGGCATGGGCACACCGACATAGCCCGGCGCGTTGAACTGCTCGTTGGAGGTGTGCGAGTAGGAGTTGTCCTCGCTCATCGCATAGCCTTCGTACAGCTTCAGCCCGAGCCGCCGGTACCAGGAAATCAGTTCGGCGGGGATGGGCGCCGAGCCGCTGCCCGCCACCACGACCTGGTCGAGGCCGAGGCCCTTGAGCACCTTGCGCGCGACCAGGCGGCCGAGCAGCGGAATGCCGAGGAGGCGATCGAGCTTTTTCGGCGGAACCTTGGCGAACACACCCTGCTGGAACTTGAGCCACAGCCTCGGCACCGAGAGGAAGAAGGTCGGCCGTGCACGCTGCAGGTCCTGCAGGAAGGTTTCCAGCGACTCGGCGAAGAAGACATGCGTGCGGCCGTCGACGAGTGTCGACGCCTCGACCCATGAGCGCTCGAAGCTGTGCGCAAGCGGCAGGTACGACAGCACGCGGCTCGGGCCATCGGCGCCGATGCGCCGCCGCAGGTCTTTCGCGATCTCCTCGCCGACGCGGGTGATCGCGCCGAAGCCGACCATCACGCCCTTGGGCGTGCCGGTGGAGCCCGAGGTGTAGATCAGCATCGCAAGCTCGTCCGCCGCCCGACTCGGACGGCCCGCGAGCGGCGGCGTGCGCGCGACGATGGCGTCCCAGGTGTCGAACTCGGTGGGCGGTGCCAGCGGAAGTGCAATGCACGGCAAGCCGGCGGGCACGGCCGGCCGCTGCTGCTCCCACGCATCGAGCTTGCCGACGAACAGCAGGCTCGCTTCGCTGTGCTCCAGCACGTAGCGCACCGTCGCCGCGGTCTCGGTGGGAAAGATCGCCACCGTCGTGTAGCCGCCCATCCAGATCGCCAGCTCGGCGATGATGAAGTGGGCGCAGTTCTTCGACAAGATGGCCACGCGCGCGCCGCGTTCGAGCCCGCGGTCCTGCAGGTGCGCAGCCATGCGGCGCGCTTGGTCGACCACCTGCGCCCAGGTGTAGTCGGCCACCGCGCCGCCGCCCAGCGGCTGGGTCAGATACACACTGCCGGCGTGGCGCGACTCGTGTTCGTAGACGTGATCGAGGATCAATGCCGGTTCGGCCATGAGGGGTCTGCCTTGTGCTGCGGGTTCATCCCGCGCTGGGCGCTACTGTGAGGAAGTCACGCCGCGCTGTCACACGGGTTTTCCTGCGCCCCCCTTCGCGGCTGTCGAAAGTCCTTGCGCCTGCCCCAAGAAATTCCGCATCGCGTGTCCGCGCTTTGACCAACCGCAAGCGTGCGCGTGTAAGCCCATGCCCCAATCTCCTTGCACCGCAGTGCCGGGCCCGCAGATGGCGGGCAGCCTCGGCGCAGAACTGGAGCGAACGTGACTTCTTGGCTCGTGCCCACCGCGGCATCGGTTTTCGTGATCCTGGTCAGCACGGGGATCTTCTTCTTCGTCGCCACCCGTGGAACGCTGATCGTGCGGGCGCTGCTTCCGGGCGAGCGCGACCCGGCGTCGCACGTGTACCCGATCTACTCGAACATGCGGCTGATCCGCATGGTGGACTTCCAGCCGATCATCGCGGCCATCCTGCTGTTCCAGTATGACCGCCTGGTCTCGATGATCTCTCGCGGACTGCTGCGCATGGACCTGCGAGGCAAGAAGATGGTCATCACCTCATGCGCCTTCGGCAACGTGATGCCGCGCGTGACGCGGGCCGCGCTTCGCGCCGGCGCCCAGCAGGTGCACGTGGTCGACATCATCGAGAACGAGCTGCTGCATGCTCAGCGCAAGATGCAGGACATGGCGCCGCACCTGAGCTTCCACCGCCAGGACGCCACCTCGCTCGGCCTGCCCGACGCATCGGTCGACGCGAACGTGATGTTCTTCCTTCTGCACGAGCTGCCTCACGAGCTGAAGAAGGAGGCGCTGAAGGAGGCCTGCCGCGTGCTGACCCCTGGCGGCAAGCTCTTCCTCGCCGAATTCCACCGCCCGCGCTCGCTGGTGCTGCGCGCTCTGAGCTGGACCTACTTCAAGGTCTTCGAGCCGCTCGGCCTTGCGTTGTGGACGACCCACGACCCGCTGGTGCAGCTCAGCGAGCTGCCCGGCATGAGCTGCGAACGCCGCGTGGTGTTCTTCGGAAACTTCCAGGTGATCGTGGCGACCAAGGCCGCTGCCTGAGACTCGACACCGGCGTTCAGCGGCGGGCGCAGGCGAGCGGCGCCCCTGTCCCGCCCCGGAGTTGACCTGCATGAAGATCCTGCTCGTAGAAGACGAAACACGCGCCGCCGCCTACCTGGCGCAGGGGCTGGCCGAGAACGGATATGCCGTCGAAGTGGCCGCGACCGGCACCGACGGCCTTCATGCGGCGGTCACCTCAGAACACGACCTCATCATTCTTGACGTCATGCTGCCGGGCATCGACGGCTTCGCGGTGCTGACCGCCCTGCGCAGCTGCCGCCAGACGCCGGTGCTGATGCTGACGGCTCGCGCCAAGGTCGACGACAAGGTCAAGGGCTTCGAGCTCGGCGCCGACGACTATCTCGCCAAGCCGTTCGAATTTCCCGAGCTGCTTGCCCGCATCCGCGCCCTGCTCAAGCGCGGCACGCGAGCCCCCGTGGACGAGGTACTGCGGGTTGCCGACCTCGAGGTCGACCCAATGCGCCACCGCGCCTTTCGCGGCGGACAGCGCATCGACCTGTCGGCCAAGGAGTTCGCGCTGCTCGCGCTGCTGATGCAGAAGGCTGGCCACGTGCTGTCGCGAACCGAGATCGTCTCGATGGTGTGGGACATCAACTTCGACTCCGACACCAACGTCGTCGAAGTGGCGATACGCCGATTGCGCGCGAAGATCGACGACCCGTTCGAGGTCAAGCTGATCCACACCGTGCGGGGGGTGGGCTACGTGCTCGAGCTGCGGGAATGAGAGCCAGGCGGCTCTCGCTGCGACTGGGGCTGTGGGTGGGGCTGCTCGGTCTGCTGCAGGCCGTCGCCGTGCTGGCGTTCGCCTACGCCGTCATGGAGCGCGAGCAAGGCATCCAGCGGCGAACCTTGCTGGTCGACAAGGTCGAGCATGCACGCCACATGATCGACGACCTCGCCGACGATGCAGCGCTGCGCGACAACGCGGCCCAGGTGGTCGACCTGATCGCCGGGCACCCCGAACTGCATCTGGCGATCGCACGCCGCGGGTCGCGCGAGCCTTCGGTCGGTTTCAGCCGCGAGGCGGCCGAGTCGCTGCTGCGCCTGAGGGACGATGTCTGGGCGAGTGACGCGTTCCTCGAGTGGCGCGCAAAGGAGAGCGGCGCACCGATGCTGTCGCTGGCCGGCACGGTCGCGCTCGCCAACGGCGATCCGTACGAGATCGTCGTGTCGATGGACCGCAGCGCGGACGCCCAGCTGCTGCGCAGCCTGCTGCTCACGACCATCGCCGCCGCGCCCTTCGCGCTCGCGCTCGTGAGCCTGAGCGCTTTGGTGATCGTCAACCTCGGGTTGCGTCCCCTGCGGCGGTTCCAGAAGGCGGCGGCGGAGGTGACGGCGAGCAATCTGGCCAACCGCATCGATCCGCAGGGGCTGCCCGCCGAATTGCAGGGCTCGTGCCTCGCCTTCAACGCCATGCTGGAACGGCTGGACGACAGCGTCAACCGGCTGTCGGATTTCTCCAGCGACCTGGCCCACGAAATGAGAACGCCGCTGGCCACGCTGCTCGGCAGGACGCAGGTGGCGCTGTCGCGCCCGCGCAGCGCCGAGGAGCTGACCGAGGTGCTGGAGCGCAACGTCGAAGAGCT
>CAJPFZ010000072.1 GCA_905339355.1 Burkholderiaceae bacterium | reverse complement strand
CTGGCCGCCATCCTCACCAACCTCGAGCGCAACGACGTGCTCTTCATCGACGAGATCCACCGCCTCAGCCCGGTCGTCGAGGAGATCCTTTATCCGGCGCTGGAGGACTATCAGATCGACATCATGATCGGCGAAGGGCCGGCCGCGCGCTCGATCAAGCTCGACCTGCAGCCCTTCACGCTGGTGGGCGCGACCACCCGCGCCGGCATGCTGACCAACCCGCTGCGCGACCGCTTCGGCATCGTCGCGCGGCTGGAGTTCTACAGTCCCGAGGAACTCGCGCGCATCGTGCACCGCTCGGCCGGCCTGCTCAACGTGCCGGTCGACGCCGAGGGCGCCTTCGAGATCGCGCGCCGCTCGCGCGGCACGCCGCGCATCGCCAACCGGCTGCTGCGCCGCGTGCGCGACTACGCCGACGTGAAGGGAGACGGCCGCATCGTCAAGCTGCTCGCCGACAAGGCGCTGGCGATGCTCGACGTCGACCCGCAGGGGTTCGACGTGATGGACCGCAAGCTGCTCGAGGCGGTGATCCACCGCTTCGACGGCGGGCCGGTCGGGCTGGACAACGTGGCGGCGGCGATCGGCGAGGAGCGCGACACGATCGAAGACGTGATCGAGCCTTATCTCATCCAACAAGGCTACCTGCAGCGCACACCGCGCGGGCGCATTGCCACGCTGGCGGCATTCAGGCACCTGGGCGTCACGCCGCCCAAATCGGTCGGCGACCTGTTTGGCTGATCCCCTGCCGCGCTGAGGTGCGTTCCTAGACTGTCGCGCCTTCCGTTCGCAGTGCTGCCCGGCCGCGGGGTGTGCAGACGCTGCCCACGCCCCACAGGATGGCGATGATCGAAAGCGCCGCGGCCACCTGCTGACCCAGCGCCAGCAGGTGTGCGTTCCACAGGAACCAGGTCGTCGCGCTCAGCGCGGCAATGAACAACAGCAGCGCCGCCCATGCGGCCCCTTTGGACAGCGGCGGGTCGAACCGCGTCACCTGCGCGATGTCGAACGCGGGCTTCGGCCAGCGCGCCGCCACGTCGGCGGGCCGCCATCCGGGCGGCTTGAACCAGACACGCAGCTTGTCGCTCCAGCGTTCGGCGCGCCACGAGTCACGGGCGAGGTCGACGTAGTTGTGCAAGTTGGCCCACACGGGGTTCCAGCTGCGCAGCGGCCCGCGCGTGCCGTAGACGCACGGCTCCTTGTCGTCTTCCTCCTGGAAGCTGCCGAACAGGCGGTCCCAGATGATCAGGATGCCGCCGTAGTTCCTGTCGATGTACTTGTCGTTGACGGCGTGGTGCACGCGGTGGTTGCTGGGCGCGCAGAACCAGCGGTCGAACCAGCCGAGGCGGCCGATCTGCTGCGTGTGCACCCAGTACTGGTAGAGCAGATCGATCAGCGCGACGGTGGCGAACACCACCGGCGGAAAGCCGATCAGCGCCATCGGCAGGTAGAACAGCCAGCCGCCGATCCAGCCGCTGGAAGTCTGGCGCAGTGCGGTCGACAGGTTGTAGTCCTCGCTCTGGTGATGCACCACGTGCGCGGCCCAGAACAGCGCCACGGTGTGGCCCAGGCGGTGATGCCAGTAGTAGCACAGGTCGTAGAGCAGCAGGCCGGCGAGCCACACCCACGGCGAAGCCGCGCTCAGCTGCCACAGCGCCGCGTGGCTGAACACGATGGTGTAGATGCCTACCGAGAACAGCTTGCCGAACACGCCGACGATCTGGCTCATGATGCCCAGGCCGATGCTGTTCATCGCATCGGCGAGGCGGTACGTGTTGCGGCGGCGCTTCCAGCCGACCACGAACTCGATCGCGATCAGCAGCAGGAACACGGGCGTCGCGAGGACGATGATCTGTGGGCCGGTGAGCATGGCCGCGATCTTCGCGCGGCACGGTGACGCCTGAACAGGGGAAGACCCCGCAGTTCAGGCCAGGTCTAAGAGCCGCACCCCCGCGCGTCGACCGGCCAAACGGCCTCGACGACGCCGCTGTCCAGGCCGCCCGTCACGACGACGTAGTGGTCGTGAAGGTTGACGGTGGGGTCGCAGTGGCCCGGCACCAGCCACACCGCCTCGCCGAGGGCGGGCAGCGCATCGGCGCGCGGGCGCAGGATGCCGTGTTCGTCGCCGCCGTTGGTGAAGGCGAGGTCGCGTCCCCACACGCTGGGAAGGCCCGAGTCGAGCGCGTGCGCCTTGTGGCCGGCGTCGATCACCGCATGCGAATAGCCGCGGCTCATCACCTGGCTCTTCACGAACAAGGCTTGTTCGAACTGCGGCGCGCCCGGGGTCGGCTCGTTGTCGGCGTAGTCGCGGTCCATGAAGAGGTAGCTGCCCGGCTGCAGCTCGCCATAGACGCCGCTGGCCGCCTCGAACCAGAAGCTGCCGGTGCCGGCGCCGGTGACCAGCGGGCAGCCGATGCCGGCCGCGCCCACCGCTGCCTGCGCGGCGCGCGCGAGGGTCGCCGCATGGTGGATCGCGGCCTCGCGCTCGGCCGCCGTGCGCAGATGCTGCGCGCGGCCGTGGTAGGCCTGCAAGCCGGCGAAGACGAGGCCGTGCGAGACCACCTGCTGCGCGAGCGCTCCGGCGGCCGCCGGAGCGACGCCGCAGCGCCCCTGC
>CAJPFZ010000071.1 GCA_905339355.1 Burkholderiaceae bacterium | reverse complement strand
GGCGTATGCCCGCGCAGCGCGTTGGCCAGCTCGACGGCCGAGCGCACTTCCATCTTCTCGAACACGCGGGCGCGGTGCACTTCCACCGTGCGCACGCTGATGTCGAGTTCGTCGGCGATCAGCTTGTTGGGGCGGCCCTCGACCACGAGCCGCATCACGTCGCGCTCGCGGTCGGTCAGCTCGGCCAGGCGCTTGGCCACCGAGTCGGCGTCGCGGCGCATCAGGATGGCGGCGCTGCTCTTGGCGAGCGCCTGCTCGATGCGGTCGACCAGTGCGTTGTCGGCGAACGGCTTTTCGACGAAGTCGAACGCGCCGCGCTTGACCGCGGCCACGGCCGTCGGCACATCGCCGTGGCCGGTCAGGAAGATGACCGGCAGCGACTCCAGCAGGCCGCGATCGACCAGGCGCTCGAACAGCACCAGGCCGCTGGTGCCGGGCATGCGCACGTCGAGCAGCACGCAGCCGGGCGAGGTCGGCCAGCCGGCGGGCCGGCCGGCGATCATGGATTCGAAGGCCTCGGCGCTGGCGAAACCCTCGGACAGGAGGCGGCGCGAACGCAGCAGCCAAGCGAGCGCGTCGCGCACCACGTCTTCGTCGTCGACGAGGTAGACCGTGGGCAGGCCCAGGCGCGGATCCAGGTTGAGGGTCATGGTGTGCTTGGTGCGACGTCGGCGCCGTGCGGCTCGGCCGGTGCGTGCGGCGGCCGCCGTTCGGCACTGTCCGCCGGAAGCGTAAACCGGAACTCGGTCGTCGCGCCAGTGCCTTTACTCGCGTCGCTGCCGGCGGCGTCTTCGCTCGGGAGCGTCACGAAATCGAGCGCGCCGCCATGCTGCTCGATGACCGTGCGGCACAGGCTGAGGCCGAGGCCCATGCCTTCGCTGCGCGTCGTGAAGAACGGCGTGAACAGCTGCTGCGCCACCTCCGGCGGCACGCCGGGCCCATGGTCGATCACGCTGATCGTGACCCAGCGGGCATGGGTCTGGCGCACACGGATCAGCAGTTCGCGCTGCGCAGGCGGCGTGTGCGACTCCATCGCCTGGATGCCGTTGCGGGTCAGGTTCAGCAGCACCTGCTCGACCATCGTGCGGTCGCACACCACGCGCGGCACCGGCGCCTGCATGTCGAGCTCCACCCGCGTGCCGCTCTTGCGCGCCTGCAGGCGCACCAGCGGCAGCACGGCCTCGATCAGCGCGTCGCAGCGCACCGCCTCATGGGTCTGGTCGCGGCGGCGCACGAAGTTGTGCACGCTCTTGATGACACGCCCGGCGCGCTCGGCTTGCTCGGCGATGCGCTCGGCCGCCTGCTGCAGCAGCGCCACCGTCTCGCGGTCGTGCGCGCCGGACTGCATCAGGTTGAGTGAGCCGGCGGCGTAGCTCGCGATGGCCGCCAGCGGCTGGTTGAGTTCGTGGCTGAGCAGCGAGGCCATCTCGCCGACGGTGGCCAGGCGCGCTGTGGCCTGCAGCCGCTCCTGCTGCTGGCGCGAGATCTCCTCGATGCGGCGCTGGTCGCTCACGTCGAGCACCGCGCTCATCCAGCCGGTGTGTTCGCCGGTGCCGTCGACCAGTGGCGCTTCGAAGATCAGCACCGCGAAGCGCTCGCCGTTCTTGCGCATGAACGTGGTCTCGAAGCCTTCGCGCGCCGTTTGCCGCACCTCCTCGGTGGGACGCACGGCGCCCAGCCGGATCGCCTGGCGGCGGCCGTATTCGTCGGCCAGCTCGGGCGGCCAGTAGGGCGGCGGCACCTTGCCGATCACCTCGTCGGCGCTGAAGCCGACCATCTGGCAGAACGCCGGGTTGACGTAGGTGATGTGCCCCTGCAGGTCGCGCGCCCGCAGGCCAGTCACCAGCGAGTCCTCCATCGCCTTGCGGAAGGCGAGCGATTCGGCGAGCGCACGCTCGGCCTGGGCGCGCTTGCGCACGTCGTGCACCAGCAGCAGCACGACCGCGCCGAGGGCGAGCGAGAGTCCGAGCACCAGCGCCACCGCCAGATTGGGAATCAGCCGCGGGCTGCCAGCGGCGCTGTCCAGGCGCATCTGCAGCGTGATGCCGGGCAGGTCGATCAGCCGCTCCGAGACGTAGATGCCGGCACCGCGTGTCAACCCGACGCGGGCCAGCCGAGTGCCGTCGCCTTCGACGAAGGAGAGCTCGTGGCCGCGCAGAACGTCGGCGGCCACCGCTTCGGTCAACACGTTCTGCAGCGCGAAGGTGGCGGCCATGAACCCGACCAGGTGGCCGGCGCGGTGGATCGGCAGGCAGGCGTCGATCACCTCGAGGCCCAGGCCGCCCGGCAAGGGCACGAAGTAGCTGCGCGACAGCGCCGGGCTCGCCTGGCGCCGTGCCGCGGTGCAGGCCACTTCGGTGTCGATGTCCATGTCTTCGCGCCGGATGCGGGTGAACATCGCGCCCTGGAACGGCGACTCCACCGCCGCCAGGATGCGCTGGTCCAGATTGCGCTGCTCGATGCGCACGATCTCGCGGTGGGTGCGCAGCATCTCGGCTGCGTCGATGCGCCATTGGTCGAGCGGCGGGTCGTTCCACAGCAGCGCCTGCAGGTTCTGCAGGTCGCGCGACATGGCCTGCCGGATGTCGGCGGCCACGCTCGCCGACACTGTCTCGACCTGCTCCTGCGCGCGGTTGCTTTCGTAGTCGACGGTGAGCCACACCAGCAGCGACTGCGCGACCAGCAGCAGGCTCACCAGCGCGCCCCACAGCAGCGCGCGGCGGCGGCGCGATCGGTGGTGCGGCAGATCGGGCGCCGCAGGAGCGGCGGGCAGGGCGCTCATGTGTGTCACGCAGTATTGCGTACGAGCCACTTCCGCGCGTACGCAGTTCTGCGCATAAGCCGGCGGGCGCGCGAGGAGGACACTGTGCGGCACGCACGAGGCGCAGATCCTGCCGCTCGACCATCGCAGCGCGGGTGCTGCGGGGCGGGACCGTTCAGACTCACTCCTACAATGCCCCGCGGGCCGCGCCGACCGGTGTCGCCGCGTGGCCGCAGACACCTCACACGCGAGATCAGCCATGTCCGACAAAGAACAGAAGCGCGCGGAACTGCGGCGCGCCGCGCTCGAATACCACGAGTTTCCGACCCCGGGCAAGGTGGCGATCGCCTCGACCAAGCAGCTGATCAACCAGCGCGACCTCGCGCTCGCGTACTCGCCCGGCGTGGCGGCAGCCTGCGAAGAGATCGTTGCCGACCCGGTCAACGCCTTCCGCTACACCGCGCGCGGCAACCTCGTGGCGGTGATCACCAACGGCACCGCCGTGCTGGGCCTGGGCGACATCGGGCCGCTGGCCGCCAAGCCGGTGATGGAAGGCAAGGCGGTGCTGTTCAAGAAGTTCGCCGGCATCGACGTGTTCGACATCGAGCTGCAGGAGCGCAACCTCGACAAGCTGGTCGACATCATTGCCGCGCTCGAGCCCACTTTCGGCGGCGTGAACCTCGAGGACATCAAGGCGCCGGACTGCTTCTACGTCGAACGCCGACTGCGCGAGCGCATGAACATCCCGGTGTTCCACGACGACCAGCACGGCACGGCGATCGTCGTCGGCGCGGCCCTGCTGAATGCGCTGAAGGTCAGCGGCAAAGACATCGCGAAGATCAAGCTCGTGACCTCGGGCGCGGGCGCCGCGGCGCTCGCCTGCGTCGGCCTGCTCGTCAAGCTGGGCGTGCCGCGCGAGAACATCTGGCTGACCGACCTCGCCGGCGTCGTCTACGAGGGCCGCGCCGAGCTGATGGACGACGACAAGGCCGTGTTCGCGCAGAAGACGGCGGCGCGCAGCCTGAGCGAGGTGATCGAAGGGGCCGACGTGTTTCTCGGCCTGTCGGCAGCGGGCGTGTTGAAGAAGGAGATGGTTGCCAAGATGGCGCCCAACCCGACGATTTTCGCGCTCGCCAACCCGACGCCGGAGATCCTGCCGGAGGAAGTGCTGGAGGTGCGCGCCGACGCGCTCATCGCCACCGGCCGCACCGACTACCCGAACCAGGTCAACAACGTCCTGTGTTTCCCGTACATCTTCCGCGGCGCGCTGGACTCGGGCGCGACCACGATCACCGACGAGATGGAAATCGCCGCGGTGCGCGCGATCGCCGAACTCGCGCGGGCCGAGCAGAGCGAAGTGGTCGCGGCGGCCTACGCCGGTGCGACGCTGAGCTTCGGACCCGAGTACCTGATCCCCAAGCCCTTCGATCCGCGCCTCATGATGAAGATCGCGCCGGCGGTGGCGCAGGCGGCGGCCGACTCGGGCGTGGCGCTGCGGCCGGTGGCCGACATGGACGCCTACCGCGAGAAGCTGCAGGGCTTCGTCTACGCCTCCGGCACGACGATGAAGCCGATCTTCCAGCTCGCCCGGCGCGCCGAGAAGAAGCGCATCGCCTACGCCGAGGGCGAGGAGGAGCGCGTGCTGCGCGCAGTGCAGGTGGTGGTCGACGAAAACCTCGCGCGCCCGACCCTGATCGGCCGGCCCGACGTCATCGCCGAGCGCTGCGAGAAGTTCGGACTGCGGCTCAAGGAAGGGCAGGACTACGACCTCGTCAGCACCGAGCACGACCACCGCTACCGCGACTACTGGCAGACCTACCACCAGATGACCGCGCGCAAGGGCGTGACGGCGCAGCTCGCCAAGATCGAGATGCGCCGCAGGCTGACGCTGATCGCGGCGATGATGCTGCACAAGGGCGAGGTCGACGGCATGCTGTGCGGCACCTGGGGGAGCACCGGGCTTCACCTGCGCTACATCGACCAGGTCATCGGCCTGCGCGAAGGCGCCAAGACCTACGCCTGCATGAACGGGCTGATCCTGCCCGGCCGGCAGATCCAGTTGGTCGACACGCACGTCAACTACGACCCGACCGCCGAGCAGCTGGCCGAAATCACCGTCATGGCGGCCGAAGAGATGATGCGCTTCGGGCTCATCCCCAAGGCGGCACTGCTGTCGCACAGCAACTTCGGCTCGAGCGACCAACCCTCGGCGGTCAAGATGCGCCAAGCGCTGGCGATCCTGCGGCGCGATGCGCCTTGGCTCGAGGTCGACGGCGAGATGCACGGCGACACGGCGCTCGACGCGCCCTACCGCAAGGACCTGATGCCCGACACCACGCTGACCGGCGAAGCCAACCTGCTGGTGTGCCCCAACATCGATGCCGCCAACATCTCGTACAACCTGCTCAAGACCGCCGCCGGCGGAGGCATCGCGATCGGACCGATGCTGCTGGGGGCGGCCGCGCCCGTGCACATCCTGACGCCCTCGGCCACCGTCCGGCGCATCGTCAACATGACGGCGCTGACGGTCGCCGACGCCAACGCCGCACGTTGACCGGCCCGGCGCCAAGCGCTGCGACACCCCAAGCATGGGCCGTGCCGCAGCGCAAGCGCGGCCCAATAGCCGCTGCCCGCCTCCGGGTTTGTGACAGCCGTGTCATCCGGCGCGGGTCATGTCGGCGCGAGCCGACCGAGCGCGGTTAAGCCGTTGTCACGCAGAGAAAAAATATGGAGTGAGCGCATGCTCACTCAATTGGGTTCCTGCTTCAATTTGAGGCACAGGCTTGAGATTTCCGGCCTGTTTCGGTACCATCTCCTGTTTCAGGATTCAGGGAAAACCCGTGTCTCTCTCTGGCCAGGCGAAGGCGTGGCAGGCCCTTCGCAGGGGTGGACTGGCAATCTCCTTCATTGGCGCCATGCTGGCGGCCGGGGCTCTGGCGGTAACGCCTGGGTGGGCGAGGGGGCCGGCAATCCAGGACGTCGGCAGCGTGGCCTTGGCCGAGCTGCCGTCAGAGGCGCAGACCACCGACCGCTTGATTCGCGCCGGCGGTCCGTTCCCCTACCCGAAAGACGGCACGGTGTTCGGCAATCGCGAACGTCTGCTTCCGATCAAGCCGCGTGGCCATTATCGGGAGTACACGGTCAAGACGCCCGGCGCGCGAGACCGAGGAGCCCGACGCATCGTGTGCGGCGGGCGGCCGCCGACCCGTCCGGAGACGTGTTTTTACACCGGCGATCACTACGCGAGCTTCCGGCGCATCGTGTACTGATCGAAGGCTTTGCAGGATTCTTTGGTGACTTGAGGAGGAACGCGACATGCTTTTGCAGACCGTCCGTCCGAACATTGTTCAATCGATCCGCGCCTACCGCGTGGAGGATCTGCAGCAGGCGGCACAAGACGTCGGCCAGCACTTCCTCTACGCGAACCTGACCGCGGCCCAGTCCAAGCAGGAAGTGCTCGACAGCATCGCCGAGTCGTTCCTGTTTCCGGTGCACTTCGGCAAGAACCTCGATGCGCTGTACGACTGCATGACGGACCTCGTGCACAAGGCGGGCCAGCAACCCGGCTTCGTGGTCGTGCTGGAGCAGCTGCCCGACAACCCGCGCTTCGACCGCGAGGCACGCGAGCAGCTGCTCGACGTGTTCCGCGACGCCGCGGACTTCTGGGCGGAGCGAAAAGTCCCATTCAGGTGCTTCTATTCTTTTCAGTAGCCCGCTCCCAGGAACAAGGGTCATGGGAGCGGGCGACGGAAGTGGCCCAGAACGTCGCAGAGAAGCCGGCCAAGGCTTCGAAGAGCGCAGCAAATTCCACGTTCGGCATGAACATGCCGATGATGAGCAGCGCGTTCGACACCGCCATGTGGCTTAACGCGGCATAGCACCCGCCCCACCACGGCAAACAAAGGCGACCTGCGGGTCGCCTTTGTCTTAGGCGGACAGCGTTTCCGCCAGTCGCAGGTACTCGGCCACCGGCACCTCCTCGGCACGCCGCTGCACATCGAACCCGCCGGCGAAGCCGCGCAGATCGAGCCAGCGTCCGAGCGTGTGGCGCAGCAGCTTGCGGCGCTGCGAGAACGCCACGCCGACCAGCTCGCCGAGCAGCGCCGGATCGATGCGCGGCACCTCGGGCAACGGCTGCATGCGCACGACCGCGGAGTCCACGCGCGGCGGCGGCTCGAAGGCCTCTGGCGGCACGTCGAGCACGTTCTCGATGTCGTAGCGCCACTGCAGCATCACCGACAGCCGTCCGTAGTCCTTGCAGCCGGGCGAGGCGGCCATGCGCTCGACAACTTCGCGCTGCAGCATGAAGTGCTGGTCGGCCACGACGTCGACCACGCCGAGCAGGTGGAAGAGGATCGGCGTGGAGATGTTGTACGGCAGGTTGCCGACGATGCGCAGCGGCCGGCCGGCCTGCTGCGCAAGCGCGCGGAAGTCCACCTTCAACACGTCCGCTTCGATCACCGTCAGCTCGGGCCGCTTTCGCAGCCGCCCCGCCAAGTCACGGTCGAGCTCGATGACGGTGAGGTGAGCACATCGCGCCACCAGCGGATCGGTCATCGCACCGAGGCCCGGGCCGATCTCGATCAGCGCGTCATTCGCCTTCGGGTCGATGGCGTCCACGATGCCGTGGATGATGGCGCCGTCGGTCAGGAAATGCTGGCCGAACCGCTTGCGCGCAATGTGCTTCACAGCGGGGTGCGCAGACACGCAGAGCGCGGGGGCGCCATCACGCTGGCGGTTCGCGCAGCTCGATGTAGGCGCGCGCCCGCAGGTCGCGCAGCCATTCCTGGTACGCCTGCTCGAATTTCTGCTCGCGCAACACGTTGCGCGCCTGCTCGCGCTGCTGCTTGGGGTCGAGCGAGACCTGGCGGCGCTCGACGACCTGGATCAAGTGCACGCCGAAACGCGACACGACCGGCTCCGACACGCCGCCGATCGGCAGACGGTTCATCGTCTCCTCGAACTCCGGCACGAACTGGCCCGGCGAGGCCCAGCCGAGTTCGCCGCCCTGCGGCGCGCTGCCGTCTTCGGAGTTTTCGCGCGCAAGCTGCTCGAAGCTCTTGCTGCGCGACTCGATCTGCCGCTTCATGTCGGCCAGGCGCCGCGCCGCGGCCTCCTGCGTCAACTGCGCCGACGGGCGCAAGAGGATGTGCCGAGCGCGTGTCTGCGTGACCGAAAAGGCGGCCGCCTCACTGCGTTCGACGAGTTTCAGCGCATGGAATCCCGCGCCCGTCTTGAGCACGCCCGGCGCGATCTCGCCGGGCTTCAAATCGCGCACGCGCTCGACGAAGATATCGGGCAGTCGGTCGCCCGGCATGAGGCCGATGACGCCTCCCTTGGCACGGTTGTCGTCTTCGGACACCTCGGCAGCAACCGCTTCGAAGCTCTCGCCCGCCTTCACGCGTGCCAGCGCCGCTTCGAGGCGAGCGCGCCGCTCGGCCACGGCGGCCTCGGTGGCGCCCTCGGGCACCCGCACGAGAATCTGCGCGATGTTGTACTGGGTCGCGGCACCGGCCCGCGCGCGCTGCTTGTCGAGCAGCGCGTCGATCTCGGTGTCGGTCACGCGGATGCGGCCCTGCACCTCGCGCTCGCGGATGCGCTCGATCATGATCTGGTCGCGCAGGTTGTTGCGAAAGCGCGTGAAGTCGATGCCGTCGGCGGCCAGGTGCTGGCGCAGCTGCGCCATCGTGATCTGGTTCTGCGCCGCCACGTTGGCCACCGCGCGGTCGAGCTCGTTGTCGTCCACGCGACCGCCGTTTTCGCGCGCGTGCGTCACCTGTACACGCTCGTCGATCAGCGCGTCGAGCACCTGCCGGCGCAGCTGCGCTGGAGGCGGCAGCTGGGCGCCGCCGCGGGCCGCCTGCTCGCGCAGCCGGGCAATGCGCTGTTCGAGCTCGGAATGGGTCACCAGCTCCTGGTTGACGATCGCGAGGATGTAGTCGGCCGTCCGGGGCGCCGACGAGCGCGCGGGCTGCGACGCCTGCGCGCTCACCAGCCCGGCCGCCAGCGCGCAAGCCGCGGCCAACGCGGCCGCGCGCCATCGCGAGGTAGAACTCAGGCGCGGCCCGCGGGCGCTTGCAACAAGTGTGGGATCAGTCATAGAGGGTGGGGGCTGCCGGGTTGGTGGGGCCATCGCGCAGCAGGCGGTAACCGGGGATATTGTCCTTCAAGACCTGCAGCGGGTTCGATCCCAGCCTCGACAGGCCCACGAGTTCGAGTTGCAGCAGCAGCCGCGTCGTCGCTTCGCTGCGGCCGGTCGACAGCCGCTCGGCCACCACGCGGCCAATCCAGCAGCCGGCGTCGTATTCGATGCCCACCACCGAGTCGGTGACCCGGCTGTCGCGGGTGCTGTAGTTGATCCGGCCGACGCCGTACAGCGCGCCCTTGCAGTTGGAGGGGTTGGTGTTCAGCGCCGCCGTGTTGCGATCCGGCGGATCGGTTGGCGTCCTGCCGTAGATCGGCCATTGCCAGCCGAGTTCCACCTGTTCGCTCAGTCCCCGCGCCAGGCGGTAGGTCGCGTTGACGGTGCGGAATGGTCCGGGCGAGTAGCGAAGACCGACGATGGAGCGCACCGCTCGTCCGATGTCCGGGTTGTATTGCACCGTCGCGTCCAGCGTCCAGCGTTTGGCGAGCGTGCTGGAGCCGAGCAGCAGCACGTCGGAGAAGCGCTGCGTCAGCGGCGTGCCCTCCGCCGTGATGCGCTGGTCGCGAAACAGGTAACGCTGCACGATGCCCAGGCGCACGGCTTCGGCCCCGGTGTCCGGATCGAGCAGCCGGGTCGTCACGCCCGCGGTCAGCTGATGCGAGTCGGACACGCGGTCGACGCCGGAGAAGGCGTTCTCGGTGTAGATGGACTCGAAGTTGAAGTCCTTGCCGGCCGAATCGAAGTTGGGCAGCAGCGACTGCTCGCGGTGCGGCGTGTTGACGTACAGGAGGCGCGGCTCGAGCGTCTGCCGCAGGCTGCGGCCGAACCAGCTGGTGTCGCGTTCGAACACCCACGCGCTGTCGAGGCTGAAGGTGGGGATGATGCGGCTGGCGCTGCGCCGCCCGTTGAGCGGTTTGTCGAGTGAATAGGTCGCGGCGTTGAGCATCAGCTTGGGCGTCAGCGTCCAGCCGGGCGACAGGTAGGGTCGGCTGATGCTGGCGAGCGTGTGCAGGCGCAGGCCGTCAGGCCGCAGCGCGGCGTCAGCCGCGAGCGCGCCGGAGGGCAGCGTGAAGCGGTTGAACTCGCCTTCGAAGCCAAGCACGAAGCCGGCGCCCACGCGCTGCAGCGTGCGCACGCCGATCTGCGGCTGGCGTTCGTAGGGGCTCGCGGCGATCGGGCTGTCGCTGTCTTGCAGCACCTGCCAGCGCATCACGCGGCTGTAGGTGGTCCAGTCGCCGATCGGCCGGCTGGCCTGGATTTCCGACAGCAGCAGGCGCGGCGTCAGCGTGGGCAGCCTGCGCGGGAAGTCCTTCCAGTAGGCGTCGTCCGAGACATGCAGCACCCGTGCGGCGAACTGCGTGTCGCGAACCAGCGAGGCGTCGTGGGCCCAGTCGAGCGCATAGCGCGAGAGGCCGGTGAGCCGGTCGTGGGGCATCAACTCGAGGTTCGCGCTGCCGCGGTAGCGCGGTTCGAGGTAGCGGAACTCGGTTCCCAGCGAAGCGCCGCGCTTGAGGCTCAGGCCCGGCGTGATGGTGGCGTCGCGGTTCGGCGCGATGTTCCAGTAGTAGGGCACCGACGTCTGGAAGCCGCTCTTGCTGTCGAGGTTGACGTTGGGCGGCAGCCACCCCGACTTGCGCGCCTCGGTCAGCGGAAAGCTCAGCACCGGCGCGCCGAGGATGGGCACGCCCATGAAGCGCAGCACGGCGCCTTCGGCGATGCCTTCGTTGGCCTCGAAGTCCATCTTGACGCGGCTGGTGCTCAACAGCCACGCCGGGTCGCCGCTGCCGTCGGCGGGGCAGCTCGTGTAGGTGGCGCCGATCGCCACGGCGCGCTGATCGTCGAGAAAGTCAACGCGCTGCGCCGAGCCGCCGGCGCCGGTGCGGCTGAAGAAGTAGCTCGGCTGCAGGAAGAAGCCTTCGAAGCGCTGCACGTGCAGCTGCAGCTCCGGGCCGCTGTAGACGTTGCCGTCGCGGCTGATGCGCACGTTGCCGCGGGCGACTGCCAGGTCCTCGGGGTGGTCGTAGCTCAACCGGTCGGCGCGCAGCACCATGCCCCCGCGGCGGAACTCGGCATCGCCTTCGGCGACCGTTTCGAGGTCGGGCCGGCCCCGCAGCTCGCGTGCCTGCACGATGATCGGCAAGGCCTTGCTCGCCTCGCCGCGCGGCGGCGGCGCGAGCGAGCGCGACAACTGCAGTTCGATGCCCTCGGGCACGGCGTCTTGCGCGCACGCGAACCCGCTCATCAGCGCCCACGCGGCGGCCACCGGCACCAGGCGTGCGGGCGGGGACGACAAAGGGTGGCGAGAGCGACGCGGCAATTCGGGGCGAGAGCAGGGGTGGAGCCCACGCTGTCGGCAAGCGCCGCGGGTTGGAGCGGCACGCTTTTCCGCAGGTGGATCGGGGCGGGTTTGTAGAATCAATTATCCATGAGGCACCGCGCTCGCGCGGCCCCGAACCCACCGGCCTCGCAGGCCCCATCGCCAGCGGCATCGACCCCATGACATCCACACCTCCTGCCGATCCGGGTCTCGTCGTTCTCTGGCCCGACGAATCGCGGCATCGGCTCTTCGATTCCTGGCTTGCCGGCATCGCTGCACGCCACGGCTTGCGCGCCGAAACGCTGCGGCCGGCCTCGGCCGACGCGAGCTTTCGGCGCTATCTGCGGCTCGACGGCGACGGCGCCTCGTTCATCGTGATGGACGCGCCACCGGCCCACGAGGACGTGCGGCCCTTCGTGCATGTCGCGCAGTTGATGCACGCGGCCGGGCTGAACGCGCCGGCGATCCTCGAGCAGGACGCCGAACATGGTTTCCTGCTGCTCGGCGACCTCGGCTCGCGCCTGTACCTGCAGGAGCTGCAAGCGGCGGTTCAGAGCGGCGACAGCGCGACCGTCAACGGTCTGATGCGCGACGCCACCGCCGCCCTGCTCGTCTGGCAGGAGAAGGTCGACGCGAGCAGCCTGCCGCCCTACGACGACGCGCTGCTGCGCCGCGAGATGCAGCTCTTTCCCGACTGGTGCGTGGCGCAGGAGTACGGCCAGACCTGGACCGACGCGCAACAGGCCCAGTGGCAGGCGGTGACCGACCTGCTGGTCAAAAGCGCGCTGTCGCAGGCCACGGTCGCGGTGCACCGCGACTACATGCCGCGCAACCTGATGGTGGCGTCGCCCAACCCCGGCATCCTCGACTTCCAGGACGCGGTGCGCGGCCCGATCAGCTACGACGTGGCCTCGCTGCTGCGCGACGCCTTCATCAGCTGGGACGAGGAGCAGGAGATCGACTGGTCGGTGCGCTACTGGCAGCAGGCGAAGAAGCTCGGCCTGCCGGTGCCCGACGACTTCGGCGACTTCTGGCGCCAGCTCGAGTGGATGGGGCTGCAGCGCCACCTGAAGGTGCTGGGCATCTTCTGCCGGCTCAAGCACCGCGACGGCAAGCCGAAGTACAGCCAAGACCTGCCGCGGTTCTTCCGCTACGCCCACCACGTCGCGTCGCGCTACAACGGCCTGGGTGCGCTGGCGCGCCTGCTGGAACCCTTGATGGGCGAGACGCGGACCGACGTCTTCTACTGATCAGCGTGATCACGCGGTGGCGGTCGCCCGCGCCGCCGGACGCCGCGTCTCGCAGCCTGCCGCGAGCAGCCACGGGTCGCGGTCCTCGCCGCCGAATTCCTCGATCAGGAAGTCGACGAAGGCCCGGGTGCGTGCCGGCACATGCTTGCGCGTGGGCATCGCCGCGTAGACCGTCAGCGCCATCACGTGCCAATCGGGCAGCACCCGTTCCAGCGCGTGCTCCAGCAGGGCGTCCTCGACGACGAACGACGGCAGCCCGGCGATGCCCAGGCCGTGCAGCGCTGCCGCATACAGCATGTCGGTGTGGGTGGTGCCGAGCACCGGCCGATGCGGCACCAGCGTGACCGACTCGCCCGACGGTTCGTCGTCGCCCCAGTGGCCTTGCGAGAACGTGATCTCGCGCAGGAAGGTCGGCAGCATCGCCTCGTGCAGCACGAGGTCGTTGGGGTGTTCGGGCCGGCCATTGCGCTGCAGGTATTCGGGCGAGGCGCAGGTGATCACCTCCGAGCGCGCGAGGCGCCGCGCGACGAAGTCGCCGTCGAGCGGACGGCGACCGATGCTCAGGATGCTCACGTCGAAGTTCTCGTCCACGGTTTCCACCGGCCCCGGCGTCGACAGCTCGATGGTGATCTTCGCGTGCTGCTTGTGGAACTTGGGCAGGCGCTTGGCGAGCTGGTGCACCGCAAAGGCCGGTGGCGCGAGGATGCGCAGGTGCCCGCGTGGCTCCGAGCTGGCGGTGCTCGCGAGCGCTTCCGCCTCGTCGACCTCGGTCAGGATCTGGCGCGTGCGGTCGAGGTAGGCCTCGCCGATGTCGGTAAGCGCCAGGCGCCGGGTCGTGCGGTTGATGAGCCGCGCCCCGAGATGCTCCTCGAGGTCGGCCACGAGCCGCGTGACCACGGCCGGCGAGAGGTTCATCTCGCGTGCGGCGGCGGCGAAGCTGCCCGAATCGATGACCCGGCAGAACACCCGCATCGAGTGCAGACGGTCCATTGCTTCCTCCGATTCTTTCTGATTTAGGAATGCCGTATTGAATCTTACGTCCTTTATTGATGGGGGAGCAATGTCTACAGTTCATCCCATCGATGAGCCGAACCCAAACCAAGCGACTCACGAGGCTGGACAAGACGGTCGAACAAGCAAGCCGCCCTGCCCGGACATGTCTCACCACCTTGAATGAAGGAATCGCCATGAATGCCAAGCAAGTTTTCGCCGCTCTCTCCATCGCTATCGCCGGCAATGCCGCGATGGCCGTCGAAGCCGAGCAATACACCCCCGCGCCCTCGACGCTGACCCGCGCCGAAGTCCAGGCCGCCAAGGCGGACGAAGTGCTGATGTCCGGCGGCGAAGCGACCGTGTTCGTCGACCGTCCCGTCGCCTCGCAGAAGACCCGCGAGGATGTGCGCGCCGAAGCCCGTGCCGCCGCCCGCGACAACTCGTTCGACGAGCTGAATGTCGCCTGATCGATGCGCCGAGCCGGCGCTTCCTGAACGGGCCGCCTGTGGGCGGCCCGTTCGTTTTTTGGTGACGCATCGCTGGGCACGAGGGGCTGGGACAATGCCGGCTGCCCTTGCCCGCCCCCCATGCTGCGACTCACAGAACTCCGACTGCCGCTCGACCACCCCGAAGCGGCGCTGCGCCCGGCCATCGTCAAGCGCCTGGGCATCGATGACGCGCGGCTGAGGCGCTTCACCGTCTTCAAGCGCAGCCACGACGCTCGCAAGAAGCACGCGATGGTGTTCATCTACACCGTCGACATCGAACTCGACGACGAAGCCGCGGTGCTGGCGAGGTTCGCCGATGACCATCACGTGCGCCCGGCGCCTGACACCCGCTACCGCGCCATCGGCCACGCACCCGCCGACTTCTACGCGAGCGACCGTCCGCGCCCCTTGGTGGTCGGCTTCGGGCCCTGCGGCATCTTCGCCGCGCTGATCCTCGCGCAGATGGGTCTGCGGCCGATCGTGCTGGAGCGCGGCAAGGAGGTGCGCGAGCGCACCAAGGACACCTGGGGCCTGTGGCGCAAGGGGGTGCTGAATCCGGAGTCGAACGTGCAGTTCGGCGAAGGCGGCGCCGGCACCTTCTCCGACGGCAAGCTCTACAGCCAGATCAGCGACCCGCGCCATCTCACGCGCAAGGTGCTGAGCGAGTTCGTCAAGGCGGGCGCGCCCGAAGAGATCCTCTTCGTCAGCAAGCCTCACATCGGCACCTTCCGGCTCGTCGGCATGGTCGAGAAGATGCGCGCCGACATCGAGGCGCTGGGCGGAGAGATCCGCTTCCAGCAGCGCGTGGCCGACGTGTCGATCGAAGACGGCCGCATCCGCGGCGTGACGCTTGCAAGCGGCGAGCAGTTGCGCGCCGACCATGTCGTGCTCGCGCTCGGCCACAGCGCGCGCGACACCTTCGCGATGCTGCACCAGCGCGGCGTGTTCATGGAGGCCAAGCCGTTTTCGATCGGCTTTCGCATCGAACACCCGCAGTCGCTGATCGACCGCGCGCGCTTCGGCCCCAACGCCGGCCATCCGCTGCTCGGCGCGGCCGACTACAAGCTCGTGCACCACGCGAAGAACGGCCGCTCCGTCTACAGCTTCTGCATGTGCCCCGGCGGCACGGTGGTCGCGGCGACCTCCGAGCCGATGCGCGTCGTCACGAATGGCATGAGCCAGTACTCGCGCAACGAGCGCAATGCCAATGCCGGCATCGTCGTCGGCATCACGCCGCAGGACTACGTGCTCGACCGCGATGCGGCCGGCCCGGTGAACCCGCTCGACGGCATCGCCTTCCAGCGCCGCTGGGAGTCGCGCGCGTACGAGCTGGGCGGCGGCGATTACGAGGCGCCAGGCCAGCTGGTCGGTGACTTCATCCGCGCGCAGGCGTCGAGCCAGTTCGGCAGCGTGCTGCCGTCGTACAAGCCGGGCGTGCGTCTCGGCGACCTCGCGAGCAGCCTGCCGGCGTATGCAATCGAGGCGATCCGCGAAGCGCTGCCGGCGTTCGACCGGCAGATCAAGGGCTTCGCGATGGACGATGCGGTGCTGACCGGCGTCGAGACCCGCACGTCGTCGCCGCTGCGCATCACGCGCGGCAAGGACCACCAGAGTCTCAACGTGGCCGGCCTGTATCCCGCCGGCGAAGGCGCGGGCTATGCCGGCGGCATCATGTCGGCCGGTGTCGACGGCATCGAAGTCGCCGAAGCGGTGGGCCGTTCGATGCTGCAGCTCGCGCCTGTGTAGTCACCGCGGCGCGGCTGAACTACATCGGCGCGCCCGCGATGCAACTCGCGGCGTAGTCGATTGATTCTTCAGGGTCGACACCGGTGCGAGCCCCTATCGCGCTCGCGCACCATCGCGTCCTTGCATTGCACAACAAGGAGAACGCGATGGGTTGGGGTCACAAGCTGGGCGCGATCATGCTGCTGTGCGCGGCGACGTGCGCGCAAGCCGCCGAGCCGGGCCGGCTCACGATCTGGATCAACAGCGACAAGGGCCATCAAGGCCTGCGCAAGGTCGCCGACGAGTACAGCCGCCGCACCGGCGTGCCGGTCAAGGTCGAACACTTCGACAACGCAGTCGGCCGCTTCGAAGAGGCGATGAAGGCGGGCCACGGCCCCGACATCTGGATCTGGCCGCATGACCGGCTGGGCGACTGGATCGCGCGCGGCTGGATCGCGCCTGTCGCGCCCGACACCTCGCTGCGCCAGGACATCGTGCAGGTCGCCTGGGACGGCTTCACGCAAGGCGGGAAGACCTGGGGCTACCCCTTGTCGGTGGAGGCGGTCGCGCTCGTCTACAACAAGGACCTCGTGAGCGAGCCGCCGCGCAGCTTCGAGGAGATCATTCCGCTGCACTACAAGCTCAAGGCGAACGGCAAGCGTGCCATCGGCTGGGAAACGCAGAGCGCCTACTTCACCTGGCCGCTGCTGTCGGCGGGCGGCGCCTACGTCTTCCAGCGCAAGCTCGACGGCAGCTACGACGCACGCGACACCGGCGTCAACCACGCCGGCGCGGTGCGAGGCGCCGAGTTCCTGATGCAGCTCGTCAAGGCCGGCGTGCTGCCCGAAGGCGGGCAGAGCTACCAAGAGGCCGAGGAAGCGATGACCTCGGGCCGCCAGGCGATGTGGATCACCGGCCCCTGGGCGTGGGAGTCGCTCGCCAAGGCAAAGATCAACGTCGGCGTGGCGGTGCTGCCCACGCTCCATGGCAAGCCGGCGCGGCCCTTCGTCGGCGTGCTCGGCGCGATGGTCACGCAGGCCTCGCCGAACAAGGCGCAGGCAACGGCCTTCCTCGAGCAGCACCTGCTCAAGGCCAGCGGGCTGACGCTGATGAACCAAGACAAGCCGCTCGGCGTGCCGGCGTCGAAGGCGATGTTCTGGCGGCTCTACAGCGACCCGAAGATTCGCACCTCGATGGAGGCGATCTACGCCGGCCGCGCGATGCCGAGCAACACCGAGATGACGGCTTTCTGGCAGCACCTCACGCAGGCGCTGAAGGACATCCAGGAGGATGGTCGTGCGCCGCGCGAGGCGCTCGACGCCGCAGCGGCGCAGATCCGCGGCACGACGGGCAAGGCGATGGCAAGCCGCAAGTGACGCGGCGGCGCGTTCAAGGGCAGGCCGCCATCACCTGCGCCACTGCCGCCGTCAGCCGCTTGCCATAGGGCACGTGCAGGAATTCGTTCGGCCCGTGCGCGTTGCTCTTGGGCCCGAGCACGCCGCAGACCATCATCTGCGCGGCAGGGAAGCCCAGCTGCAGCATGTTCATCAGCGGGATCGTGCCGCCCTGGCCGATGTAGCCGCAGGGCGCGCCGTAGTGCGCGCTCGACGCGGCGTTGAGCGCGTCTTCGAGCCACGGCGCAAGCGACGGCGCGTTCCACCCGGTGGCGCCCTGCGCGCCGACGCGGCCGTCGGCATGGAAGGTGACGCGCGCGTTGTAGGGCGCGTTGTCCTCCAGCAGCGCCTTCAGTTTCTGCGCCGCCTCGTTGCCGTCGACCAGCGGCGGCAGGCGCAGCGACAGCTTGAAGGCGGTGTAGGGCCGCAGCACGTTGCCGGCGTTCTTCAGCTCCGGGAAGCCGTCGACGCCGGTGACGCTGAGCGTCGGCTTCCAGGTGCGGTTGAGCAGCGCCTCTACAGGGTCGGTGGTGGTCGGCAGCGCCGGGGTGCCGTCGGCGCCGCAGGCCCAGGGGAAACGCTTCCAGACCTCGTCGCCGAGGATCTTGGCGGTGACCTTGGCCTGGTCGATGCGCTCGACCGGGATCTGGCAGTGAAAGGTCTGCGGCAGCAGGTCGCCGGTCTTCGAGTCTTCGAGCCGGTCGAGCACCTGGCGCAGGATGCGAAAGCTCGAAGGCACCAGCCCGCTCGCGTCGCCCGAGTGGATGCCCTCCGTGAGGATCTCGACCTTCAGCGTGCCGGTGACGTTGCCGCGCAGGCTGGTGGTGAGCCACAGCTGGTCGTAGTTGCCAGCGCCGCTGTCGAGGCAGACCACCAGCCCCACGTTGCCCAGGCGCGGGCGCAGCAGGTCGATGTAGGCCGGCAAGTCGAAGGAGCCGCTTTCCTCGCAGCTCTCGATGATGCCCACGCAGCGCGGGCGCGGAATGCCTTGCTGGTCGAGCGCCATGATGGCGGTGAGCGACGCATAGATCGCGTAGCCGTCGTCGGCGCCGCCGCGGCCATAGAGCAGGCCGTTCTCGTACTTGGGCGTCCACGGACCGAGGTCGCTGCGCCAGCCGTTGAACTCCGGCTGCTTGTCGAGGTGGCCGTAGAGGCAGATCGTGTCGGTGCTGCCAGGTTTGGTGGCTGGCACCTCGAAGAAGATCACCGGCGTGCGG
>CAJPFZ010000070.1 GCA_905339355.1 Burkholderiaceae bacterium | reverse complement strand
TGATGCTCGACGAGGTGCAATGCGGCATCGGGCGCACCGGCAAGTGGTTCGCCCACCAGTGGGCCGGCATCCAGCCCGACGTGATGCCGCTGGCCAAGGGCCTCGGCTCGGGCGTGCCCGTCGGCGCCATCGTCTGCGGTCCGCGTGCCGCGAACGTGCTCCAGCCTGGCAACCACGGCACCACCTTCGGCGGCAACCCGCTCGCGATGCGCGCCGGCATCGAGACGCTGACCATCATGGAAGAGGACAAGCTGCTCGACAACGCCGCGCAGATCGGCGAAGCCCTGCGCAGCGCCTTCCAGCGCGAGTTCGAAGGCCTCGCCGGCTTCGTCGAGATCCGCGGCCAGGGCCTGATGATCGGCATCGAACTCGACCGCCCCTGCGGCGAGCTGCTGCTGCGCGCGGCCGAGGCCGGCCTGATGATCAGCGTGACCGCCGACCGAGTGATCCGCCTGCTGCCGCCGCTCATCATCAGCCGGCCCGAAGCCGACCAGATCGTGGCGATCCTCGCGCCGCTGGTGAAGGACTTCCTCGCGTCGACACCCCAACCATGAAACCCGGCATGAGCCTTTCCAAGCACTACCTGCAGTTCAAGGATTTCCGCGCCGAGGAATACCGCTACCTGTTCGAGCGCACGGCGATCATCAAGAAGCGCTTCAAGAACTACGAGAAGTACACGCCGCTCGTCGACCGCACGCTGGCAATGATCTTCGAGAAGGCGAGCACGCGAACCCGCGTGAGCTTCGAGGCGGGCATGTACCAGATGGGCGGCTCGGTCGTGAACCTCACCACCGGCGACAGCCAGCTCGGGCGCGCCGAGCCGGTCGAAGACAGCGCACGCGTGATCAGCCGCATGGTCGACCTGGTGATGATCCGCACCTACGAGCAGACCAAGATCGAGGCCTTCGCCGCCAACTCGCGCGTGCCGGTGATCAACGGCCTGACCAACGAATACCACCCCTGCCAGATCCTGGCCGATGTCTTCACCTACATCGAGCAGCGCGGCAGCATCGCCGGCAAGGTGGTCGCCTGGGTCGGCGACGGCAACAACATGGCCAACACCTGGCTGCAGGCGGCCGACATCCTCGGCTTCACGCTGCACGTCAGCACGCCCGGCGGCTACGAGATCGACCCCAAGGTCGCGGGCGTGACAAACGGCAGTTGCGTCAAGACCTTCAAGAACCCGCTCGACGCCTGCCGCGGCGCCCACCTCGTGACCACCGACGTGTGGACCAGCATGGGCTACGAGGCCGAGAACGAAGCGCGCATGAAGGCCTTCGCCGACTGGTGCGTGGACCGCGAGATGATGGCCGCGGCGCAGGCCGACGCGCTGTTCATGCACTGCCTGCCGGCGCACCGCGGCGAGGAAGTCGAGGCCGAGGTGATCGACGGCCCGCAATCCGTGGTCTGGGACGAGGCCGAGAACCGGATGCACGTGCAGAAGGCACTGATGGAGTACTTGCTGCTGGGGCGGATCGGCTGAGATGAAGCGCGGCGTGTTATTGGCCGCGCTGCTCAGCGCGCCGGCATGGGCGGCCGAGCCCCTGGTGAAAGGTCCGGAGAGCGTGGCCGACTGGGACGTGAGCGGCCGCGCCTTCGTGCAGGCGTCGAAGTCGGTGCGGCCGATCACGCACCGCGCGAAGAACGTGATCATCTTCGTCGGCGACGGCATGGGCATCACCACGCAGACCGCCGCGCGCATCCTCGAAGGCCAGCTCAGGGGCCAGCCCGGCGAGGAGAACCGGCTCTCGTTCGAGACCATGCCGTACGCGGCGCTGGCGAAAACCTATTCGTGGGACCAGCAGACCCCGGACTCGGCGCCGACGGCCACCGCGCTCTTCACCGGCCACAAGACACGCGACAGCATGCTGTCGGTGAACCACCTGACGGCGCGCCACGAGTGCGATGCCGCCCGGGTGAACGAAAACGCGCTGCCGACGATCCTGGAGCTGGCCGCGGCACGCGGCAAGGCGACCGGCGTCGTGTCGACCACGCGGCTGACCCATGCCACACCCGCCGCCACCTACGCGCACACGCCCGCGCGGGATTGGGAGAGCGACGCCAACCTGCCCCCCGGCTGCGGCGTGAAGGACATTGCACGCCAGTTGATCGAAGTGACACCGGTGGTCAGATCGAGCCTCAAGGTGGCGCTGGGCGGCGGGCGTTCCCAGTTCCTGCCTCGCAATCCCGACGGCGCCGACCACCTCGACCCCGAACACCCGTCCGCCAAGGGCCGCCGCAACGACGGCCGCGACCTGACGCAGGAATGGCTGAGCACCCGTGGGCCCAAGGCCGCGTACGTGTGGAACCAGACGCAGTTCGCCGCGATCGATCCCGCGCGCACCGAGCACCTGCTTGGCCTGTTCCAGCCCTCGCACATGCAGTACGAAGCCGACCGTGCGGGCGACGCGGCCGGCGAGCCCTCGCTCACCGAGATGACCGACAAGGCGATCCGCATGCTGCGGCGCAGCCGCAACGGCTACTTCCTGCACGTCGAGGCGGGACGCATCGATCACGCGCACCACGCGGGCAACGCGCGCCGCGCGCTGCTCGACACCATCGAGCTGTCGAACGCGGTACGCCGCGCCATGGAGCTGACGAGCGAGCGCGACACGCTGATCATCGTCACCGCCGACCACAGCCACGTGTTCACGATGGCCGGCTATCCGCACCGCGGCAGTCCGATCCTCGGCCTCGTCAAGAACCTGGCCGACGCCGATGGCCACGAGCCGACCCACGGCAAGGACAAGAACGGGCTGCCGTACACGACGCTCGGCTACCACAACGGCCCGGGCCACCGCGGCACCACGGCCCGGCCCGACCTGACGGACATCGACACCGCCGCGCACGACTTCAAGCAGGAAGCCGCCGTGCCGATGCACAGCGAGACCCACGGCGGCGAAGACGTGGCCGTGTTCGCGCGCGGACCCTGGGCGCACCTCATCCGCGGCAGCATGGAGCAGCACTGGGTCTTCCACGTGATGCGCACGGCCTTCGGCTTCTGAACGGCGGCGGCCAACGCATCTGCGCGCGACATCGTCGTGCGCGGTGCTCGTGCATGGGCCTTGCCGTAGGATGCGGCCACCCGGCCCATGAAGCTCGCCCTCGTCACTGACCTCCATGCCAACCGCGAAGCGGTCGAAGCGGTCATGGCCCATGCGGCCGCGCAAGGCGCGCAGCGCCATGCTTTTCTCGGCGACTTCGTCGGCTACGGCGCAGAGCCCGGCTGGGTGGTGGACTACGTCATCGAGCAGGTCAGCCGCGGTGCGATCGCGGTGATGGGCAATCACGATGCGGCGGTCGTCAAGGGCCCTTCACCGACGATGATCGCGCAGGCGCGCGAGGTGGTCGCATGGACACGCAAGCATTTGGACGACGACCAGCTTGCCTTCCTCGGGTCGCTGCCGATGTCGGTGCGTGAGGCGGACCGGCTGTTCGTGCACGCCAACGCCTTCGCGCCGACGCAGTGGGCCTATGTCGTGACGCGCATGGAGGCCGTGCGCAGCCTGCTCAGCACCGACAGCCGCTTCACCTTCTGCGGCCATGTGCACGAGCCGCGCCTGTACCACCTGGGCACCAACGGCCGCGGCGGCGAGTTCGTGACGGTGCCCGAAGTGCAGATCCCGCTGTCGGCGCAGCGGCAATGGCTGGTCATCCCTGGCTCAGCCGGCCAGCCGCGCGACGGCAACCCCGCCGCCTGCTATGCGCTGTTCGACACCGCATCGGCGGTGCTGACCTACCACCGCGTGCCCTACGACCACGACTCGGCCGCGGCGAAGATTCGCGCTGCGGGCCTGCCCGAGCGCCTGGCACAGCGCCTGATCGACGGCGATTGATGCAATCGCCGCGGCAACACGTGCGCGCCGCCGACGCGGGCCTCGTGAGGCAGCGTCGGCAAGCTCCCCGTGTTCAGCGGGCTTACTTGGGTTCGGACGCGGCCGGCGGCACCACGATCACGCTGGTGTCCCCCGGCTTGCCCGGCTCGCCGGGCGCGCCCGTCTGCCCCGGTTCACCCTTCGGTCCGGCCGGGCCCGGCACCGGGACCGGAACCGGTACCGGCACGGTCGACGGGGGCGGGGTGGTGTCGCTGCTGGCAACCACCGGCGGAGGTGCTGGGGTGGTCACAACGGTTTCGCGTTCGCAGGCGCTGAGGGCCAGCACACCGAGAAAAGCCGCGATCACAGTGCTCGATCGTTTCATCTCAGGCTCCTTGATGAGGGTGTCGTCACCTTAGCGGGCACGCCGCGGGCCGCGTGTCGGCACGTGCCGCGATGCGCTGTCATGCATTTCCTACAGCGCCCGCGACTGCGCGAACGCAGAAGCTTCCCAGCCGCTCAGCGCTCCAGCGCCTGCGCGATGTAGCGCGACACCTTCGGCGGTTCGGCGCCGACGTGGAACGCCATGCGCCGCTCGCGCAGCGCAAGGTCGAAGGCCGTCATGCGCTCGAAATGGCGCAGGTGCTCGACCCACGATTCGTCGACGAAGTGCTCGATGTACAGGCCCGGGTCGGCCGCATCGCGGAACAGGCCCCAAGACAGCATGCCGTGGCGCAGGCGGTTGCGCCGCGTCTCCTGCATGACCTCCATGAACTGCGCCGCAGCCGCCGGATCGATGCGGTACTCGACGGTGATCAGCACCGGCCCGACATGCGGGTCGATCTCGAGTTCGGTGCCCGCCGGCCGCGCGAACTGCGCCGGCGTGAGGTCTTCGGTGATGCCGGTCTCCACCTGAAAGCGGCGCGTCAAAGCGAGGCACACAATGGCGCCGACCGACGCGCTCACGAGGCTCGTCTGCACGTCGGTCCAGGTGGCCACCTGGCCCCACAGCGCGGCGCCCGCTGCACTGCTGCCCATCAAGGCCATCTGGTAGATCGACATGCCGCGCGCCCTCACCCAGTCGGGCAGCGCCAGCTGGGCGGACACCGTGAGCGAATTGGCGACCGAGATCCACGCGGCGCCGGCCACCACCATCGCGAGGGCCGCCACCCACGGCACGGAGGCAAGGCTGACGACGAGCATCGCGCTCGCCTGCAGCACCGTGCCGTAGGTGATCAGCTCGTCGCGCGAAACCCTCGCGCGCAGCCCCGGCAGGTACAGCGCCGCCGCAACCGCGCCCCCGCCCATGCAGGCCAGCAGCAGCGTGAAGGTGCCCGCGCCGCCGCCTTGCAGCCCCTTGGCGACCAGCGGCAGCAGCCCGAGCAAGGCCATCGATTGCAGGAAGAACAGCGCCACGCGCAGCAGCACCGCGTGCATGCGGCGTGATTGGCGCACGTACTGCAGTCCGACGCGCATCGCGCCGACGAAGCGCTCGCCTGGCAGCGCACTCACCTTCTGCTCGCGCTTCCAGCGGTGGATCAGGAAAGCGGCGCCGACCGACAGCACCGCATTCAACGCAAACACATAGGCGCTGCCGAGGCTCGAGATGATCGCGCCGGCCGTGATCGGCCCGACGATGCGCGAGGCGTTCATCGCCACGCCGTTCAGCGCCAGCGCGGCTGAGAGCTGGTGGCGCGGCACCAGCTCGGGCACGATCGCCGCGAACACGGGCCAGCGCATCGCGAGGCCCATGCCGTTGAGGAAGGTCAGCGCGAGCAGCAGCGGCGCGCTCATCGCATCGAAAACCACCACGGCGCAGATCACGAGCGCCACGACCGCGACCCAGATTTGCGTCGCCATGAAGTACTGGCGCCGGTCGAGAATGTCGGCCATCGCGCCGCTCGGCAGGCCCAGCAGGAACACCGGCAGCGTCGACGCCGACTGCACCAGCGCCACCATCACCGGCGATGGGCTCAACGAGGTCATGAGCCAGGCGGCGGCCACGTCGTTCATCCACATGCAGGCGTTGGCGGTGACCCACACCATCCACAGCATGCGAAAGACCGGCTGGCCAAGCGGCGTCCAGGCGGACACGGGCTGCAATTCGGCAGGGTCGGGCTGGGCGGTGCGCGCGTCGCTCATGGGATTGAACTTATCACCGCCGCGTCACTCCTTCCGCCCGCCATCTCCACAATTCGCGCGTGGCCCTTGCAGCTTTCGCCGTGCGAGTGACTGCCATCAAGGCGGTTTTCGCAAGAACACCGCTATCGTGTCGGCGTCAGGCCGCAGTCGATGAACACCCCGCCCCGCACGCCCGCTCCCCTGCCCGGCTTCAGCGCGCCTGCCGCCGGCTTCGACGAGCCGCTGGCGATGCTGCAAGCCTGCCACGAGCGGGTGCGCCGCAGTCTCGCGCTGCTGCGCAAGGTCTGCAGCCGCATCGAGGAGGGTTCGATCGATGCCGCCGTGCACGAGGCCGCCGCCGACGTGCTGCGCTACTTCGACAAGGCCGCGCCGCATCACCACGAAGACGAGGAGCAGCACATCTTCCCGCGTGTGCTCGAGCACGCGGTCGACCCCGCACTGCGTGCCGCCGTGCTGAAGCTGCAGGAAGACCACGTGCGGATGGAGTCGCAGTGGGCACGTCTGCGCATCGGGCTGGCGGCACTCGCCGCCGGCCGGGCCGACGGCTTCGGCGCGGCGCAGATCGCACGCGCGCGCCGCTTCTGCGCCCTGTACGACGGACATGCGCACACCGAAGAGCAAATGGTCTACCCGCTGGTCATGACGCTGCTCGACGCCGAGGCACTGCTGCGCATGGGCGACGAGATGGCGGCGCGGCGCGGCGCGGTCCGACCGCCGCGCTGAGCAGCCACTCGTCACTGAGCTCAGCTCGGCTGCACCTCGATGTGGTTGTGCACGTCGGTCACTCCGCACACGGCCCAGGCGTCCATCTCGGCCATGCGGCGCTCCTCGTCGCGCTGCAGCACGCCGCCCAGCGTGACCACGCCGCCTTCGGTTCTGATGCCGATCTGGTCGGCATGGACCAGCGGGTCCATCTCGAGCACCAGGCGGATCGCGTCGGTGAGCTCGTCGTCGTTGTCTTCCTCCGCCGGCACCACCTGCAGTTCGTTGACGACGTCGCGGCAGCCCGGCGTCCACCACGCGATCGCCTCGATCATGCGTTTGTGCGACAGGCTGATCACCTTGCCGTCGAGCATGACCACGCCGTCTTCCACGCCGCAGGCGATCTCGCCGCTCGGCCAGTCGTCGTGCGCTTCCTGCATCATCTCGTCGCGGCCCTTGTTGTGCTGGCGCAGCGTGCAGTTGCGCAATTCCGGCTGCTGCAGCAGCCCGCGCACCAGCGCGTCGCGGATCTCGCCGTCGCCGCGCGCCTCGGCGGGCACCAGGCGCAGCGCGTCGATCACCCGGTCCATGCCGCTTACCCGCTGTGCGACCGCCAGCGCGATGCGCTTGGCCGCAATGCTGTGGACTTCGCCTTCGAGCCGCAAGCCCTCGCCGTTGTCCACGACGTTGATCGGAAAGCGGTGCAGGTCGACCCGCGGATCGATCGCCAGCGCCGCCTTCACCTCTTTTCCGACATCGCTCTCCTGTGCGTCCATGCTGAGTCCTCTCCGATGCCGCTGCACCGGAGCGGCCGTGGAACATCATCACTGAGAGCAGCCGCCCGGTCACGCCCGATCCTTCGTCGCGGAGAGGGTCTTGCCGGCCTACACTCGCGCTCGCCATGCCGCCCGTTCCAGCCAACCCCTGCACCCGCTGCGGCGCCTGCTGCGCGAGTTTTCGGGTCGACTTCGCGCGCGAGGAACTGGAGGACGAAGGCGGCTGCGTGCCGGCCGGACTTGCGGTCGAGATCAACGAGACGCTGTGCCGCATGCGCGGCACCGACCATGCCGCCCCACGCTGCGCGGCGTTGGTGGGCACGGTCGGCGTCGACGCGCACTGCGGCATCTACGAATGGCGGCCCTCGCCATGCCGGGAGTTCGGCCTGCGCGCGCCCATGGGCGTCGGCGACGACGCCTGCACGCGCGCACGCTCGCGCCACGGCTTGCCTCCACTCTGATTTCGTTCTTGCAATTGAGAATCATTCTTATTAAGATGACTTCCGATCGCGGCGAACCCGCCGCGGCATGGACGAGGCATCCGCATGAATGCGATCAATCTGGCCGAATCGGCCGCTGTGAAGGACGTGCTGAATGCGATTCACTGGTGGCAGCACCGCACCAGCGGCGAGAGCGCGGCCAACGCTGCGCAGTTGAGCCTGCTGCGCCAGGAGAACGGCGTGCTCGCGCGCGAGCTGGCGAGCGTTCAGCAGCGCACGACGCGGCTGGTGCAGCAGCAGGCCCACACCATCGAGACGCTGCGCGCGCTGCTGGTGCGCCTGCGCGCCGACCTCATCACGCGCGACACGGCGATCGCGGTGTTGCGCGACGAACTGCGCGGGCGCGACGTGCCGGCCTGCTGATATCGGCTCAAGCGATCTTCGCCGGCGTAGTCGCCGACGTTGTTTCGCTCGGCAGGTCGGCGGCAGAGAGGCCCGTCACCGCCGGCCCGTGGATCACCTGCCCCCGGGCATCGAAGCGCGAACCGTGGCAGGGGCAGTCCCAGCTTTTCTCGCTGCTGTTCCACGCCACCACGCAGCCGAGGTGCGGGCAGGTGGCGTCCATCGCGCACACGGTGCCGCGCGGATCGCGGTAGACGGCGATCTTCTGCAGCTGATGGCGCATCACCGCGCCCTCGCCGGGCGCGATCTCGTCGAACGACTCGACTTCACCCGGACGCAGCCACTCGGCATACTGCCGCGCGACGTTCAGGTTCTCCTTCGTGAACTCGCCGCTCGCCTTGAGCGACTTGCGCCCGGGGTCGTAGGCATGGCGCCAGGGGTTGTCGCGGCCGAGGATCAGGTCGGTCAGCAGCATGCCGGCAATGGTGCCGTGGGTCATGCCGTTGCCCGAGTCGCCGCTGACGATGAAGACGTGGTTGTCGCCCGGGTTTCGGCCGATGAAGGCGAGGCTGTCCACCGGCTCCATCACCTGCCCCGACCAGCGGAACACCGGCTCGCCGTTCACCGGAAAACGCTCCGCGGCCCAGGCGGCGAGGCGTTCGTAGCGGCGCTCGGCATCGTCTTCCTGGCCCGTCTTATGGTCCTCGCCGCCGACGATCAGCAGATCGTTCGCCTCGTCGAGCATGCCGGCGATGCGCACGTAGTGGTACGGGTCCAGCGTGTCCCACCACTGCGCCCACGGCACGCTGCCGCTCGCGACGCTCATGCCCACCACGAAGCTGCGATAGGCCGCCTGCTTGGTGTGGATGACGAAGCGGTTGTTGATCGGCGTGTTGGTCGCCACCACCGCGGCGCTGGCGCGGATGAGGTGGCCGTCGTGCGTGCGCACCGTCACCGGGTGGCCGTCCTCGACGTCGACCACGTGCGTGCCGTTGACGATGCGCCCGCCCAGCGCAATCACGGCATCGGTCAGGCCCTTCAGGTAGGCGAGCGGGTGGATCTGCGCCTGGTTGGGGAATAGCAGCGCCGGACCGAGCGGCCGGCTCGTGCCCGGCGGCGTCTCGACCCGGCGCACGCCCACCAGTCCGGCGCGATGGGCGGCGAGGAGTTCGAGGTCGAGTTCCCGCGGGTCGGCATCTTCGGGCGCGAACAGGTAGCCGTCGACGCGGCGGAAGTCGCAGTCGATGTCTTCGCCCTGAACGATCGCCTCGATGCGCGCGATGGCCGCGGTGTGGCTTTCCGCCACCCAACGGCTCACCTCTTCGCCGTGCTGGCTTTCGACATGGTGGTAGCGGTCGTCGAAGGCGTTGGACAGGTGTGCCGTGGTGCGGCCGGTCTCGCCGCCGCCGATGCCGCCGTCATCGACGACGATGACCGACTTGCCCTCGCGGGCGAGATGGTAGGCGGTGCTCAGGCCGGCGATGCCCGCACCGACGATGCAGACATCGGCCTGCGTGTCGGCCGCGAGCGGCCCGAAGCGCGGCAGATGCACGTTCATCCAATACGAGGTGGTGGCGCCGGAATCGCTGGGCATCGTCTTCTCCTGGAAGTCGCAATCCCC
>CAJPFZ010000069.1 GCA_905339355.1 Burkholderiaceae bacterium | reverse complement strand
GATCCGCCTGTCGGCCAGCCCGCTCGAATACGCCTCGGCGCCGCCGCTGCTGGGACAGCATACGAATGAAATCCTGCACGAATTGCTGGGGCTGCCGCAGGCCGAGCTGGCGCGGCTGCGCGACCAGGGCGTGATCGGCCCGAGTGCGTGAAATACTGCCTTGCTGGCCGGGGGGCGATCCAGTAACATTCAAAATGAATTTTTAGCGGCATTCACAACCATTCGACCGCAAGAATAAATAACCGATAGGCGCGCAAGCCCTGGCAGCGCAGGACGGCGGCGGGGCGGGTCAGACTGAGACATGAACAAGTACCAGAGAGTAGTCGTCATCGTCGCGGCGGTAAACATTGCCCTGATGTTGCTCTTTCCGCCTTTTCTCGACAATCCGATCCGTCGCGGCGTGCTGCCCAACTTCGAGGGCTTCTACCCGCTGTTCTCGGCCTATGGCGTAAAGCGCATCCACAACGAACTGCTGACGCTGCAGGTCATGTTCGTCGTCATC
This sequence comes from Burkholderiaceae bacterium, assembly GCA_905339355.1. Taxonomy (GTDB): domain Bacteria; phylum Pseudomonadota; class Gammaproteobacteria; order Burkholderiales; family Burkholderiaceae_C; genus Albitalea. The sequence continues at coordinate 1,089 of CAJPFZ010000069.1, read as the reverse complement.
AACGGCCTCATCGCCTGGCTGGTGCTCGACCGCCAGACGGGCAAGGGCGATCTGCCCGAATTCCGCTATACGCGCGCAATCGGCATTTTCCTGGCGGCCAACCTCGCCCTGCTGCTCGCCTTTCCGCCGTTCGAGTCGTATGCCTCGCTGGTGAAATACGAGGCGCCGAGTTTCGACAGCTTCTACTTCGTCCTCGGCGACAAGCGGCACCGCAATTTCTTCATCCCGCTGCTCTACCTGGAAATCATCCTGCTCGTCATCAACGGGCTGGTGGTCTGGCTGCTGTTCAACACCGTGCGGCGCACCGAGCTGTTCGCCAAGGAGAAGATCCTCGAACTGGCCAAGGCCCTGCCGCCCGAACAGCTGGCCGAAGTATCGAAAACCCTGAGTTACAAGGCCGTCCACCCGTCGAACGCAACGGCCCCCCACGAACCGCACCTGGGCGTGGGCCCGGACCGGCGCAAGTATCAGGATCCGCGCTACCGCGGCCCGGAACGCCGCAAGGGCGGCGACCGCCGCCTCAAGGCGCGCGCCGCCTAGGTCCGCAATGGCAGGGCCCGCCGATTGGTTTCGGCGGAAGATTTTTCGGCGCTCCCTGGCATGACAAGCGGGGGTGAAGGCGCCTGTCGTTGCAGCCAGGCGCCCGGGGAACCGGCATGAATCGACAGCAAGTCATCGTCCTGTGGGTCGCCGCCGCCAATCTGGCGCTGGCGCTGGCCTTCCCGCCCTACGACTATCTTTCCCTGGCGCACGGCTACGTGCCGACCTTCGCCGGCTTCCATTTTGTCGGTTCGGCCCCGGCCGGCAGCCTGCTCAACCACAACTTCCTCATCCTCGAGGAACTCGTCATCCTCATCAACGCCGGCATTGCCTGGCTGCTGTTGCGCGACAGCGGGTCCCGCAGTGGCCGGCGCATCAGCCGGGGCCAGCGCAGCGTGCTCTGGCTGATCGCCATCAACCTGGTGCTGGTCCTGCTCTTCCCGCCTTTCGAGAACTACTACGCCATCAGCAAGGCCACGCTGCCCTCCTTCGACGGCTTCTACTTCCTCTTCGGCGACAACGCCCAGCGCCAGATCGTCTCGCCCCTGC
>CAJPFZ010000068.1 GCA_905339355.1 Burkholderiaceae bacterium | reverse complement strand
CACGCCGGCCTCGGTGAGCGTGATGCCGCGCTTGGTGCGGCGGAAGAGCTTGACGCCGAGGAACTGCTCGAGCCCGGCCACCTGGCGGCACACCGCGCTTTGCGTCACCGACAGCTCGCCGGCAGCCAGTGTGAAGCTCTGATGGCGCGCGGCCGACTCGAACGCGGACAGCGCGGCCGTGGAGGGAATCTTTCGTCGCATGGCGGGCAGGCGTCAGGGGCCGGTCTGGGGCTCACGGAGTTCCGAAAACGCATAACCTCGTGCCAACAAGTCGTTTGCAGCGAAGGCCGGCTGATCTTACATTGATGCGCGCGCTGCCTCGGATGGATGAGCCGCGGCGGCGCAAGCGATGTGCCTTCACCCACTGGAGCAGATATGCATTCTTCGAATACCAAAGCCTCGTTTCAGTGGGACGACCCCTTGCTGCTCGACCAGCAGCTCAGCGACGAGGACCGCATGGTGCGCGACTCGGCGCGCAGCTACTGCCAGGAGCGGCTTGCTCCGCGCGTGCTCGATGCCTTCCGACACGAGCTGACCGAGCCGCGGATCTTTCGCGAGATGGGGGAGCTGGGGCTGCTCGGCCCGACCATTCCCGAGACCTACGGCGGCGCGGGGCTGAACTACGTGAGCTACGGACTGGTGGCGCGCGAGGTCGAACGTGTCGATTCGGGCTACCGCTCGATGATGAGCGTGCAGAGTTCTCTCGTGATGGTACCGATCCACGAGTTCGGCAACGAAGCCACCAGGCAGAAGTACCTGCCCAGGCTCGCGAGCGGCGAATGGATCGGCTGCTTCGGCCTGACCGAACCCAACCACGGCTCCGACCCCGGCAGCATGATCACCCGCGCGAAGAAGGTGGCCGGTGGCTATTCGCTGTCCGGCAGCAAGATGTGGATCACCAACAGCCCGATCGCCGACGTCTTCGTCGTCTGGGCCAAGGACGACGAAGGCGCGATCCGTGGCTTCGTGCTCGACAAGGGGGCCAAGGGCCTGAGCGCGCCGGCGATCCACGGCAAGGTGGGACTGCGCGCTTCGATCACCGGAGAAATCGTCATGGACGAGGTGTTCTGCCCCGAAGAGAACGCCTTCCCCGAGGTGCGCGGCCTGAAGGGCCCGTTCACCTGCCTCAACAGCGCGCGCTACGGCATCGCGTGGGGTGCGCTCGGCGCGGCTGAAGACTGCTGGTTCCGCGCGCGCCAGTACGTGCTCGACCGCAAGCAGTTCGGCCGGCCGCTGGCCGCCAACCAGCTGATCCAGAAGAAGCTCGCTGACATGCAGACCGAGATCACGCTCGGGCTGCAAGGCTGCCTGCGCCTGGGCCGCATGAAGGACGAAGGCACCGCCGCCGTGGAGATCACCTCGATCATGAAGCGCAACTCCTGCGGCAAGTCGCTCGACATCGCGCGCATGGCACGCGACATGATGGGCGGCAACGGCATCAGCGACGAGTTCGGCGTGGCGCGCCACCTGGTCAACCTCGAGGTCGTCAACACCTACGAAGGCACCCATGACGTGCATGCGCTGATCCTCGGGCGCGCGATGACCGGGATCGCGGCGTTTGCGTGAGGGCGCAACAGCAAACGCCCCTTCACCCCTGATCTGCCCAGGGGCCGTCCCGCCGCCGCACCCGGAGTAACCCTAGGGCAATCCTGCGACTTGCCTTTCAGGGGTCGCCACTCTTACCCTGCTGCATCGCATCAGGAGAAGATTTTGAAGACTGCCATCGTCGGGTGGGGCCACACCCGTTTCGGCCGCCTGGACGAACACGACCTCGAGTCGCTGATCATCAGCGCCGCCCGCGAGGCCGTGGCGCACGCCGGCCTCGAGTTCGGCGACATCGACGCGATCGCGCTGGGGCATCTCAATGCCGGCATGGTCAAGGAGTCGTTCTGCAGCTCGCTTGCGCTGCAGGCCGACCCTGCCTTGCGTTTCGTGCCCGCCACCCGCCTGGAGAACGCCTGCGCTTCCGGCGCGGCGGCACTGTACTTCGGCCAGTCGCTGATCGAGTCGGGGCGTGCGCGCCGCGTGCTGGTGATCGGCGCCGAGAAGATGACGGCGGTGAGCGGCGAGGCGGTCACCGCCTCGCTCGGCTCGGCCAGCTACGTCAAGGAGGAGGCAGCGACCGGGCTCACCTTCCCAGGCATCTTCGCGCTGATTGCGCGCCAGTACTTCGAGCGCCATGGCGACCAGTCGGCGACGCTTGCGCGCATCGCGGTCAAGAACCACGCGAACGGCGCGCTCAACCCGCTCGCGCACCTGCGGCGCGCGCTCGACTTCGAGACCTGCAACACCGTGTCGGCTCAGAACCCGCTCATCGCAGCGCCCCTGCGCAAGACCGACTGCTCGCTGGTGTCTGATGGCGCCGCCGCGGTCGTGCTGACGGGCATCGACGACGCCCGCGGGTACCGCCAGGCGGTGGGCATCCGCGCCGCGGTGCAGGTCAACGACTACCTGCCGCTGTCGCGGCGCGACGCCGTGCGCTTCGAAGGCCCTGCGCGGGCGTTCGCGCAGGCCTACGAGCAGGCGCGCATCGGCGTGAACGACCTCGACTTCGCGGAAGTTCACGACTGCTTCACGATCGCCGAACTGCTGAGCTATGAAGCCATGGGCCTCGCGCCGCCGGGGCAGGGGGCGCGAGTGATCGACGACGGCAGCGTGATGCCCGGCGGCCGGCTGCCGGTCAACCTGTCCGGCGGGCTCAAGTCCAAGGGCCATCCGATCGGCGCCACCGGCGTGTCGATGCACGTGATGGCGGCCAAGCAGCTGACCGGCACCGCCGGCGATCTGCAACGCGCGGGCGCTGAGCTCGGCGCCGTCTTCAACATGGGCGGCTCGGCGGTGGCGTCGTACGTCAGCGTGCTCGAGGCCTTGCGCGCATGAATCTCGCTCACCTGCTGGTCCGCGCGGCCAGGACCGCGGGCACGCGGCCCGCGCTTTTCCTCGGCAGCACGCCGCTGTCGGACTACCCGGCGCTCGCGCGCCGTGCGGCCACGCTTGCGGGCTCGCTGCAGCGCCTGGGCCTGCAGCGCGGCGCCCGCGTCGGCCTGTTCATGACCAACCACCCCTCGGTCATCGAGCTGCTGTTCGGCTGCTGGTGGGCCGGGCTCGCGGTGGTGCCAATCAACCCGAAGCTGCATCCGCGCGAAGCGCACTACATCGTGTCGCACAGCGGCGTGTCGCTGCTGTTCGTGACCGGCGACATCGGTGACGCGCTGGCCAATGCGGGGCTGCCGCTGCCCGACGTGCGCGAGATCGTCGACGTCGACCGGGCGGCCTACCGCGCGCTGCTGGAGGGTTCGCCGCTGGCCGAACCGGTGCACCGCGCGAGCGACGACCTGGCCTGGCTCTTCTACACCTCGGGAACGACGGGCCACCCGAAGGGCGTGATGCTCACGCACCGCAACCTGCTGCTGATGACGCTGTGCTACTTCGCCGACGTCGACCCGGTGGACCCGCGCGACGCGATCCTCTATGCCGCGCCGATGTCGCATGGTGCGGGGCTGTACTGCCTGCCGCACGTGGCGGCGGCCGCGCGTCATGTGGTGCCCGAGTCGCGCGGCTTCGACGCGGCGGAGATCCTGACGCTCGCGCGCGGCTTGCGCGACGTGTCGATGTTCGCGGCACCGACGATGGTGCGACGCCTGGTCGAGCATGCGGCGAAGCAGGGCGAGGAGGGCGAGGGCCTGAAGACCGTGGTCTACGGCGGCGGCCCGATGTACGTCGAGGACATCCAGCGCGCGCTTGAAGTGATGGGGCCGCGCTTCGCCCAGATCTATGGCCAGGGCGAGAGCCCGATGACGATCACCGCGCTGTCGCGGGCGCATCTGTGCGACACCGGACATCCGCGCTATCTCGAGCGCATCGGCTCCGTGGGCGTGGCGCAGTCCGCGGTCGAGGTGCGCGTGGCCGACGCCGACGGCCGCAATCTCGCGCCCGGCGAGACCGGCGAGGTGATCGTGCGCGGCGACACCGTGATGGCCGGCTACTGGCGCGACGAGGCCGCGACCGCGGGCACGATTCGCGGCGGCTGGCTGTTCACCGGCGATGTCGGCAGCCTCGACGAGGACGGCTTCCTCACGCTGCGCGACCGCTCCAAAGACGTCATCATCAGCGGCGGCTCGAACATCTACCCGCGCGAAGTCGAGGAGGTGCTGCTGCACCACCCGGCCGTGGCCGAGGTGTCGGTGGTCGGCCAGCGCGACCCGGAGTGGGGCGAGATCGTCATCGCCTTCGTCGTCGCGCGCGACGGCGCCACGGTCGACCCGCAGTCGCTGGACGAACTGTGCCGGGAGCACATCGCGCGCTTCAAGCGGCCCAAGCAATACCGCATCGTCGACGCCCTGCCGAAGAACCACTACGGCAAGGTGCTCAAGACCGAGCTGCGTGCGCGGCTGGCCGGCGAACAGCTTTCCAACTGAGAGGGTTCGGCCGCGCCGGATTGCCTCTCAACCTCTGACTCCGGAGTTTCCATGAACGACAAGTTCCTGCAGGGCCGCACCGCGCTGGTGACCGGCTCGGTTCAAGGCATTGGCCTCGCGATCGCCGAGCGGCTGGCGCAAGCCGGCGCCGCGGTGGTGCTGCACGGCCTGGCCGACGCGGCCCAGGCGGCGGAGGCGAGCGCGGCGCTGCGCCTGGCCGGTGCGGCGGACGTGCTGTTCCTCGACCACGACCTGCGCGACGCCGCGGCCATCGATGGGCTGATGCAGCGCGCGCTCGGCTGGCGCGGCGGCCTCGACATCGTGGTCAACAACGCGGGCATCCAGCACACCGCGCCCCTCGTGGCGATGCCCCCCGACCGATGGGAGGCCATCCTCGCCATCAACCTGAGCGCCGCATTCCACACGATGCGCCACGCCTTGCCCGGCATGCTGGAGCGCGGGTACGGCCGCATCGTCAACGTCGCCTCGGTACACGGCATGGTGGCTTCGGTGAACAAGGCGCCCTACGTGGCGTCGAAGTTCGGGCTGGTCGGCCTCACGCGGGTGGCCGCACTCGAATGCGCCTCGGCCGGCTCGCGCGACAGCGGTGGCGTCACCGCCAACTGCATTGCGCCCGCGTGGACCGAGACGGCGATCATCCAGCCCCAGATCGACGCACGTGCGGCGCAGTTCGGCGGCGACCGCGAGGCCGGCATGCGCGACCTGCTGCGCGAGAAGCAGCCGAGCCTGCGCACCTCCAAGCCGAGCGAGATCGGCGAAGTGGCCGCCATGCTGTGCCAGAAGTGGGCCCACAACATCAACGGCGCC
>CAJPFZ010000067.1 GCA_905339355.1 Burkholderiaceae bacterium | reverse complement strand
CGCTGCACTGGCCCACGCTCGCCGCCGCCGCGGCGCAAGGGATCACGCTCGTGATCTACATGGGCATCTCGAGCATCGAATCGCTCCAAGGCGGCCTGCTCGAGGGCTTGCCCGCCACCACGCCGGTGGCGGTGATCCAGCACGCGAGCCTGCCAACGCAGCGCCATCTCCGGGTGGCGCTGGGCGAGCTGGTCGCCGCGGTTCACCGCGAGGCGATCTCAAGCCCCGCGGTCATCGTCGTGGGCGACGTGGTGCGCGCGGCGCAGGCCCTCGATTTAGGGGTTCGAGAGAGCCTGGCGGCCTGACGGCCGCGCCGATAATCCCGCCCGGGAACAAGGGGTGGGAGACACGGCATGCTCGAACTGAACAAACTCAACCAGCTCACCGAATCGCACGGTGAACTCAAGCCCGGCCACGGAATGATCTCCGGGGTGATCGCGCTGGCGCTCGCGATCCTGTGCTTCCTTGGCGTGCTCGCCTTCCACTTCCCCGAGTACCTCACGACGCCGCAGCTGCGCAAGTCCTACGACGTCGGCCTGATGCGCCAGCTGTTGTACTGGGCGATGGTGCTGGCCGGCGGCATCGCGCTGTTCAACATCGTGTTCGGCCGCGCGCGCTGGCTTGCCTTCGGCGCCTTCGTGCTGATCGGCCTCACGCTCGCGCTCGGCGGGCACAAGGTGCCGGTCAACGACTTCGCCGACAACACGCCCTACATCGGCCTCGACTGGTTCATCCTCGACCTGCTCGGCTCGGCGCTGATCTTCGTATTTGTCGAGAAGCTGTTTGCGTTGCGCCGCGACCAGCCGGTGTTCCGCCCCGAGTGGCAGACCGACTTCCATCACTTCATCGTGAACCACATGGTGGTCGGCTTCGTGCTGCTTGCCACGAACCTGCTGGTCCACAAGCTGTTCGGCTGGGCCGCGCGGGACGGCGTGCAAGGATGGGTGCAGGGGCTGCCGTTCCCGGTGGCGCTGTTCCTGATCGTGCTCGTGGCCGACCTGGTTCAGTACTGGACCCACCGCGCCTACCACGAGGTGCCGCTGCTGTGGCGCCTGCATGCGGTGCACCACAGCGTGAAGAGCATGGACTGGCTGGCGGGCTCGCGCCAGCACATCGTCGAGCTGCTGATCACGCGCACGCTGGTGCTGGCGCCGATCGTGGTGCTCGGCTTCAGCAAGGAAGTGATCGACGCCTACATCGTCATCGTCGGCTTCCAGGCCGTGTTCAACCACGCCAACGTCAGCGTGCGGCTCGGGCCGCTGCGCTACGTGATCGTGACGCCCAACTTTCACCACTGGCACCATTCGCAGGACGACGAGGCGATCGACAAGAACTACGCCGCCCACTTCGCCTTCCTCGACCACCTGTTCGGCACCGCGGTGCAGTCGGACCGCGAGTGGCCCGAGCGCTACGGCGTGGTCGGCGACTACGTGCCCAACGGCTTCATCCGCCAGTTCAAGTTCCCGTTCGTCTGGAAGCCCTGATCAGCGCGGCAAGGCGCGCCTGGCCGACATGGCGAGCACGGCGGCGAACAACACCACGGTGAAGAGGCCTAGGGTGAGCGAGCGCGCCTCGGCGATCACGCCGATCAGCGGCGGGCCCGCCATCATGCCGAGATAGCCGAGCGACGACACCGCCGCGATGCCATGGGCCGGCGACACGCCGGGCACCTTCGCGGCTGCGCTGAACAGCACTGGCACGACGTTGGCGAACCCGAGCCCGACGAGGGCGAAGCCGAACAGGGCGGCGAACGGATGCGGCACGAGCAAGGCGAGCGCCATGCCGATGGCGCCGAGCGCCCCGCTCGCCCGCAGCAGCGGCACCGCGGCCCAGCGGGCGCGCACCCAGTCGCCGCCGAAGCGGCCGGCGGCCATCGCGCCGCTGAAGCTCGCATAGGCGAGCGCGGCCGTCGCGGCGTCGCTCGCGCGCTCCTGCCTCATGAAGAGCACGCTCCAGTCGTACATCGCACCTTCGGCGATCAACCCCATCGCGGCCAGCGCTCCGAGCCAGGCCAGCGGCCCACGCGGCAGGCTCAGTGGCGATCCTGCCGCCGGCGGGCCTTCCATGCGCAGCATCGCGGAACAGCCGGCCAGAACGATGGCACTGCCCACCACCGCCGCCCCGAGCAGGTGCTGCGACGGCGTGACACCGAGCCCCGGCAAGGCGCCGCCGACGCCGGCGCCGACCATGCCGCCCAGGCTGAACATGCCATGGAAGCCGCTCATCAAAGGCCGAGCGGTGAGGCGCTCGATCTCCGTTGCCTCGGCGTTGATCGACACGTCGAACAAGCTGCTGGCGATGCCGTAAGCGAGCATCAGCAAAAGCAGCGCGCCGTAGCTCTCGAAGGCGAGCAGCAGCGCAATGCCGCCCGCGCAGACGAGGCCCGTCAGCAGCGACACGGCCCGCGGACCGTACCGGCCGACCACGCGGCCGGCCTGCGTCAAGGCGATCAAGGCGCCGACACCTGCAGCCAGCATCGCGACCGCAAGCGCCTGCTCGCCGAGCGCGAAGTGCGCCTTGACGCTCGGCACATGCACCCCCCAGGTCGCGAACAGTGCGCCGGAAACGAAGAACTGCGCGCGCAGCGCCCAGCTGGCATTGGCCAGTACGCGGCCCGACACGGGAGAGATGGTCAAGGAGGTCATCGAGGGGGCCGCGGGCGGAAGGCGCATTCTAGAAAGCGCTGTCAGACCTTCGATGCGACGGGGCCTTTGCGCCGAGGCCGCCCGCGATAATCCGCCCCCATGCAATCCTTCGATGCCGTCGTCATCGGCGCCGGCGCCGCCGGCCTGTTCTGCGCCGGCATCGCCGGGCAGCGTGGGCTGAAAGTGCTGCTCATCGACCATGCGCAAAGGCTGGCTGAAAAGATCCGAATCTCGGGCGGCGGCCGCTGCAACTTCACCAACCGCGACGCCGGCCCCGCCAACTTCCTCTCGGCCAACCCGCACTTCTGCCGCTCCGCGCTGGCCCGCTACACGCCGCAGGACTTCATCGCGCTCGTTCGTCGCCATCGCATCGCCTTCCACGAGAAGCACAAGGGCCAGTTGTTCTGCGACGGGTCCAGCGAGGAGATCATCGACCTGCTTCTGCGCGAATGCGACGCCGGCGGCGTGACCCGCTGGCAGCCCTGCGCCGTGCAGGCGCTGCGGCGCGGCGCAGAGGCCTTCGAGCTGGACACCGATCGCGGGCCGGTGCGTGCGGCAAGCGTGGTGGTGGCAACCGGCGGCCTGTCGATCCCGAAGATCGGCGCCAGCGACTTCGGCTACCGCGTCGCGCGCCAGTTCGGGCACCGCATCGTCGACACGCGCCCGGCCCTCGTGCCGCTGACCTTCGACGCGGCGTCGTGGGCTCCCTTCGTGCCGCTGGCGGGCCTCTCGCTCGAAGCCCGCATCGAGACCGGCAGCGGCAAGGCGCGCGGCGAATTCGTCGAGGACCTGTTGTTCACCCACCGCGGCCTGAGCGGGCCGGCGGTGCTGCAGATTTCCAGCTACTGGCAGCCCGGCACGCCGATCCGCCTCGACCTGGCGCCCACGCTCGACCTCGAGGCCGCGCTGCTCGCTGCGAAAAGAGTCTCTCGGCGCAAGCTCGGCAACGAACTGGCGGAGATCCTGCCGCGCCGGCTGGCCGAGACCTGGCTCGCGCCGCGCGCCGATTGGTCGGATCGGCCCTTGCCCGATCTGCGCGACCGCGACCTTCACGAACTCGCCGCTGGCCTTCAGCGCTGGGAACTCGTCCCCGACGGCACCGAGGGCTACCGCAAGGCAGAAGTGACCGCCGGGGGCGTCGACACGCGCGACCTCAGCTCGCAGACGATGGAAAGCCGCCAGGTGCGGGGGCTGTACTTCATCGGGGAGGTGGTCGACGTGACCGGCTGGCTGGGCGGCTACAACTTCCAGTGGGCCTGGGCGAGCGCCGCCGCCTGCGCCCGGGGATTGCCCGATCCCCGGGGTGGCGTTGCATGAGGATTTTTCCTGGCTATAATCGCGGTCTTTGCTGGCAAACCCGCGCCGCGATCAGGCTCAGGACGCTTCGGAACTCCGGACCCTCCGATTCGAGCCCACCCCTGACACCGAGCGCAACTTCTAGGATTCACTGAAATACATGACTACGATTCGCGTCAAAGAAAACGAGCCGTTCGATGTGGCACTGCGCCGCTTCAAGCGCACCATCGAGAAACTCGGCCTGTTGACCGATCTTCGTGCCCGCGAGTTCTACGAAAAGCCCACCGCCGAGCGCAAGCGCAAGAAGGCCGCCGCCGTCAAGCGCCACTTCAAGCGCATCCGCAGCATGCAGCTGCCCAAGCGCATGTACTGAGCGCCGGCGCGCTGCGCAACCTGAGAAAGCCCGCCTGCAGCGGGCTTTTTTGCATCTGAAGGAATATCCCGTCATGAGCCTGAAAGACCAGATCACCGATGACATGAAGACCGCCATGCGGGCCAAGGATGCACCGCGCCTGCTGACGATTCGCGGGCTCCTCGCGGCGCTCAAGCAGAAGGAAGTCGATGAACGTGTCACGCTCGACGATGCGGCGGTGATCGCGATCGTCGACAAGCTGATCAAACAGCGCAAAGATTCGATCTCGCAGTTCCAGGCCGCCGGCCGCACGGATCTCGTCGACAAGGAAAGCGCTGAACTGAAGGTGCTGGAGGGCTATCTGCCGCAGCGCCTGAGCGCCGACGAGATCGGGGCCGAAGTGGCGAAGATCGTTGCCGAGCTGGGTGCGAGCGGCCCCGGCGACATGGGCAAGGTGATGGGCGCCGTGAAGACGCGGCTGGCGGGCAAGGCGGACATGGGCCTCGTATCGGCCGCCGTCAAGCAAGCATTGGCGAAGTGAAGCGGAGAGGTTCATGGCGATTCAGGTTCAAGCGTTGAGCCCCGATCTCAGCGTGGCCCCGCAGCTCGGTCCGGAGGCCATGGCACCGGTAGCCGAAGCCGGGTTCAAGAGCGTCATCAACAACCGCCCCGATTTCGAAGGCGGCCCCGACCAGCCGACGAACGCCTCCATCGAAGCCGCCGCCCGCGCCGCCGGCCTGACCTACGCCTTCCTGCCGGTGGCACCAGGCCACCAGACGCCGGAAGAAGTCGCCCGCTTCGCCGAGCTGATCGCAACCTTGCCCCGCCCGATCCTCGCGTTCTGCCGCAGCGGCACCCGCTCCGGCAAGCTGTTCCGCGCCGCCACCGGCGGCTGACCAAGGTTCTGCCAGCGCGCCGCTCCCGCCATGCGCCTGAAGCTCAAGGTCTTCCTGCTGGCGGTGATCCCGCTGGTGGGATCGCTTGCGCTGATCGCGCTGGCCGTGCAGTACCAGGCGCGTGACCTGGCCTCGCGCGAGCGTGCGCTGGTCGAAGAAGCGATCATGGCCTCCAAAGAGGCCGAACTCAGCCACTACATCGAACTCGCGCGCAGCACGATCCGCCCGCTGTACGCCTCGCATCGCGACGACGAGGAAACCAGGGCCGAGGCGATCCGCCTGCTGTCGGCGCTCGACTACGACGGCAGCGACGGGTACTTCTTCGTCTACGACGTGGCCGGCCGCGCGCTGATGCACCCGCGCCAGCCGGAGCTCGTGGGCCGCGACCTCTGGGACATGCACGACGTCAACGGCTTCCCGGTCATCCGCGAGCTGATCGCCACCGGGCACACGGGCGGTGGGACCGTGCGCTACGTCTGGCAGAAGCCGTCGAACCGCGAGCAGACACCCAAGCTCAGCTACGTCATTCCGCTGCCGCGCTGGAACTGGATGCTCGGCACCGGCGTGTATCTGGACGACGTGCACGTGACGCTCGCCCAGCTCGACCGCCAGGTCAACGCCAACATCGACGCGACGATGTGGTGGATTGCCGGCATCGCCGTTCTCGGCATTGCGCTGATCGGCGCCTGCGGGCTGGCGCTCAACCTGAGCGAATCGCGCATCGCCGACGCCAAGCTGCGCCTGCTGGCGCGCCAGGTCGTGCAATCGCAGGAGGCCGAGCGCGCCCACCTGTCGCGCGAGCTGCACGACAGTACGAGCCAGATACTGGTATCGATCAAGCTGCTGATGGAGTCGGCGATCGTCAAGCTGGGCGAGGCCGCGCCGCCGGCATTGACCAAGGCACTCGACCGCCTGAAGGCCGCGCTCGGCGAAGTGCGCAACATCTCACACCGCCTGCGCCCGGCCGAGCTCGACGTGCTGGGCCTGCCCACCGCGCTCGAACGCCTGGGCGAGGAGTTTTCCGAGCACAGCGGCATGGCCATCAGCGTGCGCGTGCACGGAGCTGCGCCGCTGCCCGACGAAGTCAACACCGTGCTCTTTCGCATCACGCAAGAGGCGCTGACCAACATCGAAAAGCATGCACGCGCCAGCCGCGTCGGCATCTCGCTGGTGTTCGGCAAGCGGGGCCTGCGCCTTCGCATCGCCGACGACGGCAGCGGCTTCGACGTCGAGGCGGTGCGGCTGCATCCCAAGCGCGGCATCGGGCTGCGCAACATGCGCGAGCGGCTCGCCTCCATCGACGGCAACCTGATCGTGCAGTCGGCGCCCGGGCGAACCCACGTCATCGCCGAGGTGCCGGCCGCGTCCTTCCTCCATGTCGAGCGGCTCGAACGAAAGGCAGCATGACTCCGAAGCGCATCCGACTGCTGATCGTCGACGACCATCCCCTCGTGCGCGAAGGCCTGAAGGCGCGGCTGTCGAGCTTGTCGAACATCGAGGTGGTCGGCGAAGCAGGCGACGCCGACGAAGCATCGGCGCAGGTGGCCGCCCAGCGCCCCGATTTGGTGCTGATGGACATCGGCATGAAGGACGTCAACGGCATCGACCTGACCCGCCAGCTGCTGGCCGAGCAACCGCAGCTGCTCGTCCTCGTGCTGAGCATGTACGACAACCCCGAGTACGTGAACCGCGCGATGCAGGCGGGCGCGCGCGGCTACGTGCTCAAGGATGCGCCGGCCGGCGACATCATCGACGCGATCTCGACCGTCGCCGCGGGCGGCACCTTCCTCAGCTCCGCCGTGTCGGGCCGTCTGTTCCGCTCGCAGACGCCCAAGCCGGTGATGTCGCTGCGCGAGAGCGAGATCCTCGCTTGTCTTGCCCGCGGACGCTCGAGCAAGCAGATCGCGCAGGAACTGAACCTCAGCGTGCGCACCGTCGAATCGCACCGGCAGAACATCAAGCGCAAGCTCAATCTCGACGGCCAGGCCGAGCTGATCAAGTACGCGGTCGAGCACTGCCGCGAGTTCGGTCAATCCGCATCGGCACCGTAATTTCACGTAGCCGTTAGACCCGTTGCGCTGTAGGCCCGGCTAAGGTCTGATGCCAAGCTGCACGAACCGTGCGAGTTGCGCCGCCACGCGGCACTCGGATCAGAGCAAACACGCACGGACGTCACGAGTCCGAACCCTAGAATCGGGCGCCAGTGCCTGGGCCGCAGCGTGGCCCAGGCGCTGGC
>CAJPFZ010000066.1 GCA_905339355.1 Burkholderiaceae bacterium | reverse complement strand
ACGCAATATTGAAGAATCGCGCCAGAACGTCGCGCCAGAACCTCGCGACTCGGTGCCGGGCAGTGGCTAGTGCATCCGCAAGCCGGCGAAGGCGGACACCTCGTTCGCACCGGCATGCCGCGGCAGGCGGATCTGGAATTCGGTGCCGTCTTCCGCCGACGAGCTGACGCTCGCCGAACCGCCGTGCGCCTGCGCGATCTCGCGCACGATGTAAAGCCCGAGCCCGAGGCTCACACCGGTCTTGTCGCCGCTGACGCCGCGCACCAGCGGCTCGAACAGGCTGTCGCGTGTGGCGCTCGAGATCACCGGCCCGCGGTTGCGCACCGCGATCACGATCTCGTTGTCGTCGTCGCCGTCGAGCGCCACCTGCACGTCGGCATCGGGACTGCCGTACTTGATCGCATTGCCGATGAGGTTGGACACCGCTTGCGCGATGCGCTGTTCGTCGCACACGCCGGCGAGTTCGCCCCGACTCTGCAGCACGATGCCGCGCTCCGGGTGCAGGGCCTGCAGCTCCCCGATGATCTTCTCGCAGACCAGGCCGACATCGAGGGCGACCGGCGCCACGCGCATGCCCTCGCCGATGCCGCTGCGAACGTAGTCGAGCAGGTCGTTGAGCAGGCTTTCGATGCGCTTGCCGCCGCGCAGCACACGCTCGGCGGCGGCAGGCAGGTGCTTCTGCAGGCGGCTCGCGAGCACCAGGCTGTGCGCTGACGCGACGATGGTCGACAGCGGCGTCCTGAGCTCGTGGCTCAATACGCCGAGGAACACGTTGCGCATGTGCGCCGCCTCGTTCGCGAAATGCAACAGCGACTCGGCCAGCGCCTGGTCCATGGCCTCGTTGAAGCGCACGAGTTCGAACACCTCGTCGCGCCCGAGTTCCGGCGTGCTCGCGAACCACAGCCGGATGACGGACGCGCGCAGCGCCCGGTACTCGGCCGCGGTCTGGTTCACGTCGAAGCCATCGGTGGCGCGCAGGCTGCCATGGATCTCGGCGGCGGTGGGGACGTTGTCGTTCAGCCTCGGGCCGTTGCCTTGCGACTTCTCACGCTGTTCGAGCCTCGTCTGGGGCTGCTTCATGTCGAGCGCGATGGCAGCGAGCACTTGCGCGGCGTGGTCCCTCAAGGCGGCCTTGTTCATCTTGGCGGCCGCCGGCAGCAGCGTCTGGGCGAAGGCCTCGCACTCCTCGAGGATCGCCTCCTGGTGGCTGGTGATGAACTCAGAAAGTCCCATTCGGCGTCTCCGGTTCTCGCCGACAGGGGCGCCGGGCATTGTAGGCGTGGGGGTGATGCGACCTATTCAGTCTTCAAAGCGGCGAAGGCCTCAAGCAATTCGAGCATTTCGGCGTGCCCCGCCGGTTTGAGCAGCGAAGCATCGAAGCGCAGGTCGTCCGACGCCTCGGCCTGCAGGTGCGAATTGCCGGTCATGGCTACAAGGTGGGGAAGCGTGACCGATGGAGCGTCGAGCAGGGCATCGGCAGTCTGGAAGCCGTTCATTCCCGGCATTTCCATGTCGAGAAAGACGGCGTCGGGCGGGTGGGCCAGAGCCTGCGACAGGGCGGCATGCGGTCCATACGCCACGTCGACGTCCCAATCGGAGGTCATCCGCAGCAACTCGCAAACGGCGTCGGCGCAGTCGTGGTTGTCGTCGACAACGAGTAATCGGTGCCGATTCATCACGGTTGAGGTGCTTCCATGCTGAAGCCGGAGCAACCCGCCCTCCTGCCCCGCGATCAGACTCAATGCATGAAGCGCCCCTGCCGCGTCACGATCGACAGATCGACGAAGGTCGACCCCTCGTGCTCGCCTGGTGCATAGCGCAGCTGCACGCCGCCGAGATCCACCTTCATGGATTGCAGCGCCTTGACGAACCCGGCGCGTGTCGGCTCGCGACCGGCGGCGCGTAATCCCTCGACCAGCGCCTTGGCGGTCATGAAACCTTCGAGCGAGCCGTAGTTGAACTCGTGCAGCTCGCGCGCCTTGCGTGCCGTGTCCTGGTACTCGCGCACGATTTCGCGCTTGCGCTCCCATGGGCTCGGCACCACCTGCGAGAACACCATGCCCTCGGCCAACGGCCCGAGGCCCTTGGCGATCTGGTACGAGCCGGAGTTGACACCCATGAAGATGGTCTTCACGCCAGCTGTTTTGGCTTTGCGGATCAGCTTCTCGTACAGCGATGCCGATCCGTGATTGAGCATCACCTGCGGTGCCTTGGCGACCATGGCGCGCACCATCTCGTCGATCTCGGGGTCGCCCGCGTCGCCCTTGAACGGCAGCGGCAGCACCACCTCCAGGCCGAGCGCCAGCGCGATCTGCCTGACGTTGTCGAGGTGCTGGCGGCCCACATCGGTGTCGGTATGCACCAGGCCGACGGTGCGGTAGCCGATCTCCTTGGTCCAGGCGAGCAACGCGCGGAACTCGTCGCGGTGCTCGGCGCGCACCGGAAAGACATAGGGCTGGTGCGGCCGGCGCAAGGTGGGCGCTCCCGCCAGCGGGCCGAACAACGGCACCTGCAGTTCCGTGGCGACCTTCATCACCGCAGCCGTCGGGCCGCCATCGATGGGGCCGAACAACACGAACACGCCTTCCTGCACGAGCCTGCGCGCATTGGCCTCGGCCTGCACGGCGCGACTGTCGTCGTCGAGGATGCGCTGCACGATGCGCCGGCCGTTCACGCCGCCCGCCGCATTGACCGCGTCGAAGTACAGCTTCATGCCTTGCGCGGCAGACACGGCGTAGTCGTTCTTGCCGCCTTGCAGCGACAGGGTCTGGCCGATCACGATCTCCCGCTCGGTCACGCCGGGATCGAGCGCGCAGGCCCCTGCGCTGAACAGCGCTACCGACCAGAGCACGACCGCGCGAATCCAGCCAGCAGGTCGCGGGTGAGGCGCAAGCCCCGCAGTGGGATTGTTCATCTTGTGTCTCCCTTGACGACGCCCGAGTATGCGAACGCGGGCCACCGGCACGCTTGACAGCTGTCAAGCTGCGGCGGCCCAGCCTTGGGCGACGTCAAAGGGTCAAGTGCGGGGAACGCCGCGCGCCGACCCGCCGCCGACATTGACCGGTTGCCGGCAGCGTTTGCGGAAAATTTCTCAGTGGGAGAGCACGCCCATGAACGAGACTTCGCCACGGCCGGCGCCTGGCTGGCTGATGTCTTCGTAGCCGTCGACGATGCCGCCGCCCGATGCACCGGTGTAGCGCCCGCTGCCGCCGGTGATGACGAACATGCCGCTGATGCGGTGCGGCGCGCCGGTGCGCGGGGTCAGCGTGCCGCTGTATCGCGCGAACAGGCGGTCACCACTCTCGCCGATGAATTCCACCCCCATCGGCGCCTGGTTGTTGTGAAAGCTGAATGAGGTCGCCGCCGCGTCGCGTGCGTTGATGCAGTCTTGCGTGCTGGCCGTGACGCGGCCGAGCGCGCTGGAGCTGCCGCTGCCCGTCAGGTGGCCGATCAGAAGACAGCTGCCGCCCGGGGCCGCCGGCAGCACGGCTTCGCTGAAGGCGAGCCGTGCGCTGAACGAGACAGGCCGGGCCTGCTGGGCCTGTGCCCAGGGCGCGGCTGCGGCGAGCAGCGCGAACATCGATGAGGCAAGAAGACGAGACAGGCGGCGCGTAGCCGCCGGCGAAGTCGTTGACATGTGTGAGGTTTCCTTTGGTGGACGAACGGACGGCGGTGCCAAAGCAAACCGCGCGCCTGCGTCAACCGCACGCTCCACAGGCTTCTTGCCTTCCTGCGCCCATCGCGGTCGGCCCCACTGAGCGTCGGGCGAGCGCCGCGTCGCCGACAGCGCGGCCGCCTCCTGACACCACGCCGTCAGGAGGCGGCGCGCCTACTGCGTCTCCCCGAAACCCTCCTCTGGGAGACGCTATGCCTGAAAGCACCCCTGCAGACACCGTTGCCGCCCTCGTGCGGGCCATCAACCTCGGCGATCTCGACGCCGCCGTCGCGCTCTACCGGGCCGACGCCATTTTCGTGGCCCAGCCGGGCACGGCGATGGTCGGCCGCGAAGCCATCCGCGAGGCACTCGCCGCGATGCTCGCCACCGCTCCGAAGCTTGCGACGCATTCGCAGCAGGTGCTGCTGTGCGCAGACCATGCGCTCTATCACGCGGAGTGGAGCATGACCGGCACCGCGCCCGACGGCAGCCGGTTCAGCCAGACAGGACACTCCTGCGACCTGATCTGCCGCGCGGCCGACGGCCGCTGGCGCATCGCCATCGACAACCCGTGGGGAGCGTGCATTCAGGAAGGGAAGCTCATGCCCGCGACTGCGCGGCGGGAACGTCGTGATGCGGCCCCGACAAGAAGCAGGCCGCCCAGCAACATGGCGTAAGTGGCGGGTTCAGGCACAAGGCTGCTGAAGGCAAATATGTTGGGGCGCAAGCGGGGCATGCCCACAGTCTCGTGGTCGAAGCCCTGGCCAGGGAGCAGCAAGGCGGACAGCGTCAAGGTTCCTGTTTGGTGGATGAAGTCGGCCGACGCATCCGGGTTGGTGAGGACGGCAATGTCGTCGCCGTTCAGAACCAGATAGGACGGGCAGTTACGGAAACAGGGCCAGATCAGGGCGATGTTCACGCCGGCAAACTCCCATCCGTTGCCTGGGATGAATTCGACGATCGGGCCATTGACCCAGATGTTCACGTAGTCCCATGTCGCGGGGAGCCCCTGATCCGATACGGTGATGTCGTAGTCGAACGTGAAGGTGCGCTGCTCACCTGCCACGAGCGTGATCGTCGTTCCCAACAGCGCCGTGTCCCCGGTCAGAGTGAGGCTCGCGGTCGACAGGGGGTGAGCGTTGAAGGTGCACGCGGCCAACAGAACGGCAAGCAGAGCTTTCATGAGAACCTCCTGGAGACATACTAGGCGGGCTGCACTCGATTGCCAGGACGGTCGCATCACCATTCCACGCAGGTTGAGGCGTCGCAACCTGGTCAGTCACGCGTTGCCGAGCCCATTGCGCGTCCGCGGCCTCATCCACCCGCTTCGCTCCAGGGCCGACGGAATGGACTTCATCGGCAAGCGCAGCGGAAGGCTGTTCGCACGCAGCGGCCTGCGCCGTCATGGCGTTCGCGGCGCACCGTTGAGCCGCCCTCGCGACTGCACACCCTTTGCTTTGGCGCATAGATTGCCCACACACTCGCATCACACTGTGGATTCGGCAGCGTTTCCGTCTCCTTAGAAAGGCGCCTCCCCATGAACAAGCCCTGGCTCGCCCAATACCCGGCCGGCGTTCCGGCCGAGATCGACATCAACCAGTTCGCGTCGCTCAAGGACATGCTCGCCTCGGGCTGCGCGCGCTTCGCCGACCTGCCGGCCTACTGCTCGA
>CAJPFZ010000065.1 GCA_905339355.1 Burkholderiaceae bacterium | reverse complement strand
GGCAACGATCAGGTCGGCGAACTCGGCCGCATTGCGCAGCTGGCGGTTGGCCTGCAGCGTCAGCGTCTGGCGCGGCCCCTGCAGCGTGCCCACCGGCGTGTTGGCGTTGGACGCACGCAGCGCCGCGGTCAGCTCGTCGAGACTGATGTTTCGAGCGGCGAGCGCGTCGGGCAGCACACGCACCCGCACCGCATAGCGCTTCTGGCCGTAGACGTTGACCTGGGCCACGCCGTCGAGCGTGGACAGGCTGGGCGAGATCAGGTGCTCGGCGTAGTCGTTGAGGTCCGCCATGTTCAGCGATGGCGAGGTCAGCGCGATCAGCAGCACCGGCGCGTCGGCCGGGTTGACCTTGCGGTAGGCCGGCGGCGACGTCATGTCGTCGGGCAGCGACCGCGCAGCGCGCAGCAGCGCGGCCTGCACGTCGACGGCGGCCGAATCGATGTCGCGCCCTTCCTCGAACTCCAGCGTCAGCGAAGTGTTGCCAAGCGTGTTGGTCGAGCTGATGATGCTCAGCCCCGGAATGGTCGAGAACTGCTTCTCGAGCTGCAGCGCGACCGAGGTCGCCATCGTTTCGGGGCTTGCGCCGGGCAGCGACGCCGAGACGTTGATCACCGGCGTGTTGTAGCTCGGCAGCGCCGCGACCGGGATGCGCGTGTACGCGATCACGCCGGCGAGCACGATGGCTGCGTTGAGGAGCACCGTCATGACCGGGCGGCGGATGAACAGTTCGGACAGGTTCATGCGGGTTGCCCTCCGGCCGGCGCCGGCGCGGAGCCGCGCCCGCCACGCGTGCCGTTCGAGGCGTCGGCCGGCCGCTCGACCAGCGCGCCGCCCGGGCGCACGTTCTCGCGCCCGTCGAGCACCACGCGTTCGCCAGGTTTCACGCCGCTGACCACCGCGTCCTGCCCGGCAGCGTGGAGCAGCTCGACCTGGCGCATGCCGGCCTTGTTGCCGGGCTCGACCACGTAGACGATGCGCCCGCGCGCGCTCTGCACGATGGCGGCGTGGGGCACGATGATCGCGTCCTTCAGTGTGCGCACCGCGAGCTTCACGCCGACGAAGGCGCCGGGCCAGAGCTTCTCGTCGCGGTTGTCGAACACCGCGCGCACCTTCACCGTACCGGAATTAGCGTCGACGCTGTTGTCGACGAAGGCGAGCTTGCCAATGAGCGTGCCGCGCCCCTCGGGAAGCACCGCGGTCACGCTGCCGCCGCCCGTGCGCAGGCTTTGCAGTGCGTCGCCGAGGTGGCGCTGCGGCAGGTTGAAGGTCACGGCGATCGGGTCGAGCTGGGTGATGGTGACCAAGGGCGGCGAGCTCGGCTGCACCAGCGTTCCGGGGAAGACGTTCACAATGCCGGCGCGCCCGGAGTTGGGCGCGACGATGCGGCTGTGCGACAGCTCCACCTGCGCCGCCTGCAGCGCCGCACGATCGGCAGCGACGGCTGCCTGTTGCGCCTCGACCAGCGTCTGGTTCTGGTCGACCGCCACCTGGGAGACGAAGTTCTGCGCGAACAGCTCCTTGCTGCGCGCCAGTTGGCGCTGCGCATCGGCCAGCGCCGCCAGGTTCTTCTGCAATGCGGCGCGGGCGCGGGCGACGTTGGTTTCCTCGGTGCGGGCGTCGAGCGTGAACAGCAGCTGGCCCGCCTTGATGAACTGGCCCTCGCGGATGTGCGCCTTGCTGATCGTGCTCGTGATCTGCGGCTTGACGTCGACGCTGTTGAGCGCTGTGACGGTACCGGTGGCCTCGAGCTGAACTTCGAAGTCGCGCTGCTGCGCGGGCACCGTGCTGACGCTCACGGGCGGCCCGCCGCCCGCCGAGGGGCCCGATCCGGGTGCGGAGCCTGCGCCGGCAGCGGCCGGCGCGTCGTTCTTGCCGCAGGCGGCGAGGGTCACGACGAGGGCCAGGAGGGCCGCCACGGTCTGATTGGTCATGCGTGTCTTCGAAATCCGGCCGCGTTGCGGCGAGTACAGGCCGAGCATCATCGGCAAGGGGTGTTGCTGCAATGTTGCGCGTCCCCGCCAGGGCGATTCTCGCGCTCCAGGGGCAGCAATCCATGCGCCCGGCGCCATTGCGCGAGCATGGATACCGGCTTTCGCCGGAATGACGAGGGTGAGGTCGGTCAGGACACCCCTGAAAACCGCGTCAGATCACCCTTCGGCAAGCTCAGGACAGGCCGGGCTTTCGCCCGAGCCGGTATCCGCACCCTTGGAGTGTCAATGCTTCCCGGTCGACCCGAACCCGCCCTCGCCGCGGTCGGACGCGCCGAACTCGCTCACCACGCGAAAGCTCGCCTGCACCACCGGCACGATCACCAACTGGGCGATGCGCTCCATCGGCTGCACCGTGAACGCCGTGTCGCCGCGGTTCCAGCAGCTCACCATCAGCGGCCCCTGGTAATCCGAGTCGATCAGGCCGACCAGGTTGCCGAGCACGATGCCGTGTTTGTGGCCGAGCCCCGAGCGCGGCAGGATCATCGCGGCGAGC
>CAJPFZ010000064.1 GCA_905339355.1 Burkholderiaceae bacterium | reverse complement strand
TTCGGCGACGTCGCCGAGGTCGAACTTCACCTCGGATTTATCCACGTTGGCGACGTTGTGCTTGTAGCGCTTCTGCTTGACGCTGACGAACTTGGTGTCGTAGCGGCGGTCGGAGACCGTCTTGATCATGGCGTCCGAGATGTGGCCGATGCCGCCCAGGCGCGCTGCCTCCAGCGCCAGCTCCGCCGTGGAGATGTCCACGCCCATGCCGCCGATCATGATCGGCACCAGTTCCCGCTTGCCGAGCCGCAGGCGAAAGTCATCCACGCAATTCATTCTTCTGGGCGGCCTTGGGCCGAGGACGATAAAGGCGGCATTTTACGCCAAGGCGGGCGTTTCCATGAGGTCGCCAGCCATCAATGGCTGGTCCCCTCGGAACGGGTGATCTTGTTCCAGACGTTGTACTTGCCGACCGGGCGCTTCGCCGGGATGCGCTTGACTTCCTTCAGGGTGGCGGCGTCATAGACGATGAGGGCGCCGTCGTTCTCCCAGAGGCTGGCCAGGGCGTATTTGCCATCCTTGGTGAACTCGATGTGCGCCAGCGTCTTGCCCGGCACGGGCTTCAGCTGCGCGACGACCTCCAGCGTCTGCTTGTCGATCACCGTCAGCGTGTCCTTGTGCTCGCGGCTCATCATGGAATCCACCCAGGCGTAGCGCGAGTTCTCGTGGCTGCGCATGAAGAAGCCGGGGCCGGGCGTCTGGATCTGCCTGAGGGTCTTCCAGTCCTTTATGTCGATGACGCTGACGACGCCTTCCTTGAGGTTCGGCGTGGCCATGACGCGGCGGCCCTGCCAGGTCCAGGTGATGCCGGAGCCGAGGTGCGGCATGCCGGGCAGGTCGAGCGTGGCGATGCTGCGGCGCACGTCGAGGTGCACCACCTGCCCCTTGCCGCCCTCACGACTCGCGCCCATCACCTCGTTGTAGTCCTGCGTGAAAAAGAAGTCGTCGAGGTAGTCGTCGAGCACCGAGCGCCTCGGATTGAGGAAGCCCGGGATGAAGGCGCCCTCGCGGTACTGGAAATCGTGGATCATGCCGACGGGAATCTCCGGCGACTTCGGGTCGTAGCTGATTTCCCAGGCCTCCTTGACGTCCTTCAGCGCGGCGACGAAGCTCTTGCGCGGCTCGGCGGTGTAGACGGCGGAGACGCGCGAGCTCTGCTTGCCGAAGCGGTCGCGCACGGCATGGATCTTCAGGGGATTCAGCTCGGCGTCGAGGATGACCAGGGAGTGCGGCAGGTAGTTGGCCACGGCCACATATTTGCCGTCGCCCGAGACGGCGGCGTTGCGCGTGTTGATGCCGGCGCGCACCTCGGCCACCACCTTCAGGTTCCAGATGTCGAACTTGGAGATCCAGCCGTCGCGCGAGGCGAAGAAGACGTAGCGCCCGTCCGGCGTGAATTTCGGCCCGCCGTGCAGGGCGTAACGCGAGGGGAAGCGGTGGATCGGCTCCAGCCTGTCGCCGTCGAGCAGGGTGACATGGTGGTCGCCGCCTTCGACCACGATGAACAGGTTCATCATGTCGGCGACGAACTGCGGCTTGTCGGGCAGGCTGCCCGGCGCATGATGCACGACGCGCGAGGCGCTGATCTCCCGCTCGCCCCACTGCGGCATCGGCACCGGCGTGTAGATGTAGTCGGCGAGCGCCTGGATCTCATCGGGCTTCAGCACGTCCTTGTAGGCCGGCATCTGCGCGGTGGGGCGGCTGTCGCGGATCATCGCGGCGGCGGCGTCCTTGCGCAGGCGCGACAGGTTCTCCGGCAGCAGCGCCGGGCCCATCAGGCCGAAGCGGTCGGCGCCGTGGCATTCGGCGCAGTGCTTGCGGTAGAGCTCGGGCGCCGGCTCGGCGGCGAAGGCCGCCACTGCAAAAGCCTGAACCACGGCGAGCACGGCGACACGGCGCAACCAAATAGAATGCTTTTCGCCGTGTTCGCCGCGCACGCCGTGGTAAATGCCTTTCAACACAATCCAATTTCCTCGTCGGTGAGATAGCAGCCGGGGTCCTCCGCCCAGGGGTCGCCGGTGAGCTGCTGCGCGCGCACGCGGGTGTTGCCGTCGCA
>CAJPFZ010000063.1 GCA_905339355.1 Burkholderiaceae bacterium | reverse complement strand
GTTCACTTCGGCACCCACGTAGACGATGCCCGACTCGTCCAGCCGTGCCAGTTGCTGCTCCGACAGGTTCGGGATGTCGCGGGTGATTTCCTCGGCGCCCAGCTTGGTGTCACGCGCCATCACCACCAGCTCCTCGATGTGGATCGAGGTATAGCGGTCTTCGGCGACCACGCGTTCGGAGATCAGGATCGAGTCTTCGAAGTTGTAGCCGTTCCACGGCATGAACGCGACCAGCATGTTCTGGCCCAGTGCCAGCTCACCGATGTCGGTGGACGCGCCGTCGGCAATGATGTCCTCGGCCGTCACCACGTCGCCGCGCTTGACGATCGGGCGCTGGTGGATGTTGGTGTTCTGGTTGGAACGCTGGTACTTGATGAGGTTGTAGATGTCGACGCCGACTTCGCCGGCCACCGTTTCCGTGTCGTTGACGCGGATGACGATGCGGTTGGTGTCGACGTAGTCGACCACGCCGCCGCGGCGAGCCGCAACGACGGTGCCCGAGTCTTTCGCCGCCACGCGTTCCACACCGGTACCGACGAGCGCCTTTTCAGGGCGCAGGGTCGGCACGGCCTGGCGCTGCATGTTGGCGCCCATCAGCGCGCGGTTCGCGTCGTCGTGCTCGAGGAACGGCACCAGCGACGCCGCCACCGACACGATCTGCGTCGGCGCCACGTCCATGTACTGGATGCGCTCGGGCGAGGTCAGCACCGATTCGCCGTTGTCGCGGGCAGACACCAGCTCGTCGATCAGCTTGCCGTCCTTGTCGAGCGAGGCGTTGGCCTGCGCGATGACGTACTTGCCTTCTTCGATTGCCGACAGGTAGTCGATCTGCATCGTCACCTTGCCGTCGGCCACCCGGCGGTACGGCGTCTCGAGGAAGCCGTACTCGTTGAGCTGCGCGTAAAGAGCGAGCGAATTGATCAGGCCGATGTTCGGACCTTCAGGCGTTTCAATCGGGCACACGCGACCGTAATGGGTCGGGTGCACGTCGCGCACCTCGAAGCCGGCGCGCTCGCGGGTCAGGCCACCCGGGCCCAGGGCCGAGACGCGACGCTTGTGCGTGATCTCGGACAGCGGGTTGGTCTGGTCCATGAACTGCGACAGCTGCGACGCGCCGAAGAACTCCTTGAGCGCCGCGGAGATCGGCTTGGAGTTGATCAGGTCGTGCGGCATCAGGGCTTCGGTCTCGGCCTGGCCAAGGCGCTCCTTGACCGCCTTCTCGATGCGCGCGAGGCCCGAGCGGTACTGGTTCTCGGCCAGCTCACCGACGCAGCGCACGCGACGGTTGCCGAGGTGGTCGATGTCGTCGACCTCGCCGCGGCCATTGCGCAGCTCGACGAGGATCTTCACCACGTCGAGGATGTCGTCGTTGCTCAAGGTCATCGGACCTTCGGGCATGTTACGGCCGACGCGAGCGTTGAACTTCATGCGGCCCACGCGTGACAGGTCGTAGGTGTCGGCGCTGTAGAACAGCCGATGGAACAGCGCCTCGACGGCGTCTTCGGTCGGCGGCTCGCCGGGGCGCATCATGCGGTAGATCGCCACCCGTGCGGCCAGCTGGTCGGCCGTTTCATCGGCGGCC
>CAJPFZ010000062.1 GCA_905339355.1 Burkholderiaceae bacterium | reverse complement strand
CCGATGCGCCGGCACGCGCACTGCTGGTCGCCGGGCGGCCGCTGAACGAGCCGATCATCCAGCACGGACCGTTCGTGATGAACACGAAGGAGGAAATCTTCCAGGCGGTGCAGGACTACCAGGCAGGCCGTTTCGAGCGCGCCTAGGCGCCGCACTCCGAGTGGAAGAATCGGGCGCATGGCTGCCTTCCGCCGATGGTGCTCACGTGTTCTCTTCCTCGCTGCAGGCGCAGCGTGTGCCGCAGGTGCGGATGTGTTGCACGCCGATCCGCCTCACGTCGAAGAGTTTGTGCGGCTTCATGCGGCCAGCGAGCGCATCTACGACGGTGATGGCTCGTGGGGCAGCCGCCGCTACGGCTACCGCATGCCCCTGCGTGACGTGGCCTGGCGCGCGGAGGTGTATGCCGATCTCGCGCGGCGCGCAGAGGGAGCGCCGGCGTCCCTCTACAAGCAGCGCGCCGCCGAGGCTGTCGGCCACCTGCTCGCCGCGCAGGAACAATGCGGTTCGGGGGTGTTCGGCTTTCCAGCGGACGTGCAGAACCCCGAGTTCGGCGGCATCGTCCGTGCCGCGCTGACATCGTGCCCTTCATGCGCGCGCGGCGCATGGATCGTCTCGCTGCCCGGCCGGCACGTGAGCGAGCTGTACTACGACCATGGCCACGCCCTGGCAGCCGTGGTGCGCGTCCACGAACTGACCGCCGACCAGAAACTGCTGCCTGCCATCCGCCGCGCTGCCGACTGGGCGCTCGACAAGCCCCTGACCGCCAATGTCAACTACCTCTCGTCGCTGTCCCTGGGGTTGAGCAGTGCGTTCCGGGCCACGGGCGACCCTCGCTACCTCGACATGGCGGTGGACCTGCATCGGCGGGGCATCCTGCCCTTCATCGGCGCTTCAGGCGCAGCGAAGGACCCGCACAACGCGAAGCTCGAATACCACGGGTTCATCGTCTCGGGCCTTGCCAATCTGCTGGCCGTCCTGCCTGAGGGCCACCCGTATCGCACCGTGACCGCCCGCGCGCTTGACGCCACCACGGCACACATGGCCGCGCGCGGCCTGGCAGAGCCCGGCGCCTACGGCGCCACCTGGCCCGGCACCAATCTCATGGCGTGGCAGCGTGTCGCGGCATTGCGCCCACTGCGCGCGGACGAAGCTGCCGCCCGGGACAGGGCGAGGGCGCTGATCCGCGCGGCGTTGCCGCGCATCGAGGCCGAGCGCGACCCTTTCAGGTTGCGCAAGGCCCTTTACAGCTACTTCGCCGTGGGCTTGTGACCGAATGGGGACGCGGCCGACGCCTTAGTTCGTACACGAGGCCTAGTGACACCACGCGGCTGTCGGGTGGGTGAAGGGCGCTATCCTGAGCGCCCTTTTCGATTCCTCCATGGCCGGCATCCACATCACCGACATCGAGTCCGCCATCAACTGGTGGCGCGAGCGCCAGCCATCGCCCGACGGCATCACGGCATGCGCCGAGGTGCGTGCGCTCGCGGAGGTGTATGCGCTGATGGTGTACTACCACGAGAGCGCCTGCGACGAGGACTCGATGCCTGAGAAGGCGCGTGACGCCTGGCTCGCCTGGTACGCCAGCACCCCCGACGCGCCATGCATCGCGATCTGCTCGACGAGCCAGGGCGACGACATCTGCAAGGGCTGCGGCCGCAGCTTCGACGAAGTGCAGCACTGGCCCGTGATGACGCCGGCGGAGAAACGCGCCACTTGGCGGCGCATCACGATGGAAGGCACGGCGTGGCGCTTCAACCGCTATGCGGAACGGGCGCGCGAAGCGACCGGCGTCGACCACCCGCCGCCCGAATCGCTCGAGAAGCCGCGATCGCCGGAGCGTGCGGCTTGAGCGCGGCGCTGCCCGACACCGCCCGCCGTCCCGGACTGCTGCACGACACCCGCCGCATCGCCGCGCTGGCCTGGCCGCTGTTCTTCGGACAGCTCGCGGTACTCGCCTTCAGCACCGTCGACACGGTGATGACCGCTCGCTACGGCGCGCTCGACCTGGCGGCGCTGGCGGTAGGCGGCGCGGTCTACATCACCGTCTTCGTCGGCTTCATGGGCGTGATCCTCGCGATCGGTCCGATCGCAGGCCAGCTGTTCGGCGCCGGCAGGCTGCACGAGGCCGGCGATCAACTGCACCAGGCGATGTGGCTTGCGCTCGGGCTCTCGGTCATCGGCTGCACGCTGCTCATCTTTCCCGAGCCCTTTCTCGCGCTGTCGCATGCGACGGGCGAGGTCGCCGCCAAGGTGCGCGGCTACCTCCTCGGGCTCGCGTTCGCGCTGCCGTCGGCCCTGCTCTTCACCGCGTTTCGCGGCTTCAACACCGCCGTGTCGCGTCCGAAGATCGTGATGGCGCTGCAATTCGGTGCGTTGGTGCTGAAGATTCCGCTCAACGCGCTGCTGGTGTTCGGTGTCGACGGGCCGGTGCGCGTGCCGGCCTTCGGCGCCACCGGCTGCGGTATCGCGACCGCCATCGTGATGGGCCTGCAACTGGGAGCGGCGTGGATCGTGCTGCGGCGCGACCCGTTCTACCGCCGCTTCGGCCTGCACGAACGCCGCTTCAGCGCCCCGCGTCGCGACAGCCTCGGCGCGCTGCTGCGTCTGGGCATTCCGATGGGCCTGTCGATCGGCATCGAGGTCACCGGTTTCACCTTCATGGCCTTCTTCATCTCGCGGCTCGGCACCACGCCGGTGGCGGGCCACCAGATCGCCGTCAACATCGTGTCGGTGATGTTCATGATGCCGCTGGCGCTCGCCAACGCGACCAGCACGCTGGTGGCGCAGCGCATCGGCGCCGACGATGCGCACGACGCGCGGCGCATCGGCTGGCGTGGCCTGCAGATCGCGCTGGCGATCGCCACGGCGATGGGCGCGGCGGTGTACTGGTCGCGCGAAGGGCTGATGGGCTTCTACACGCGCGACACGCTCGTCATCGCCGCGGCCATGCCGCTGCTCGCCTGGGTCATCCTGTTCCACATCGCCGATGCGGCGCAAACGCTCGCGGCCTTCGTGCTGCGCGCCTACAAGCAGGCCACGGTGCCAGTGGTCATCTACGCCAGCGCCAGCTGGGGCGTTGGGCTGGGTGGTGGCTACCTGCTCGCATTCAATACGACGGGCCTGAGCCCCGTCTCGCTGCACGGGGCGCAGGGGTTCTGGGCAGCGGCGACGGCCGGCCTCGCGTTGTCCGCGCTGTGCCTCACCTTCTTCCTGATCTGGCTGCTCAGGCAACGACGCTGAAGACGAGGCCCGCTTCGCGCATCGCACCGACGGCCTCGATGCCGAGCCCGGTGGCCGGCGTCACGATGCCCACATGCGGCGTGCGCCCGAGCGTGCCCCTCGCAAGGCCCACCGCCGCGGTCACGGCCATCTCGGGCGTCGATCGGTAGCCGGGGTGTCCCTGGGCGTTCAGGCGGCCGCGCATCTTCTTGCCGTTCAGCGAGGTCGCGAAGATGTCGATGCCGTAGCCGGTGTTCGCGAGCACGTCGTCGCTCGGGCCTTCGCCCGGCTTGGGCGCGAGCCACTCGATCAGCTTGCGCAGCGGTGCGCGCTCGAACTTCAGCGGCCCCGACAGCGCCGCGCTCAGGTTGGCCAGCGGCACGCCGAGCGAGGCGGCTGCCGCCCACTGCAAGGGCAGCGTGCTCGCGTCGGGCAGGAACGAGACGTTGGGCACCAGGCTCTTCATGTTCATCGATTCCTGGTAGCGGAAGTCGGTGGTGAACAGGCCCGAGCCGGCCATCAGCGCCTGCGATCGCAGCACGGTCGGCGGGTTGACGAAGGGGGCCGGGATGGTCGGCGCGGTCACGGCCTGCACGTCTTCGTCGTAGTGCGGCGAGAAGCGATAGGCGTTGCGCTGCGCGACCTCGGCGGCGTCGAGTGCGTCGACGGGCAGCAGGCAGGCCGGGTTGCGCACGCAATCGGTGGTGTCGTATTCGAGCAGCGAGCGCAGCGAGGCGACCGTGCCGCCACTGACCGCATCGCGGATGCTCTTGATGCGCGGTCCGACGACGCTGACGACCAGCTTCACGTCGCGGCAGGGTTCACCGCTGCGCTCGTGCAGCTGGTGGGCCGCCCACAGTGTGGCCAGGTCGAAGGGCAGCGCCTCGTAGCCGCACGACGGGATGATCTTCACTTCCGCCGCCTTGGCGGCGCGGTGGTGGCGCGCGATCAGCTGCTGCACCCAGAAGGTTTCGCCGGTGAGGTCGAGGTAGTGCGTCCGGTGGGCGATGCAGGCCTGCACGACCGCCTCGCCGGTCAGCGCGTAGGGGCCTGCGAGGTTGAGAAGCACGTTGGCCTGCGAGGCGAGCGCCTGCAGCGACTCGAGGTTGTTGGCGTCGGCCACCAGCACCCCCGGCCGATCGGCCAGCGGCGGCACCAGCTCGCGCAGCAGCGCGTCGAGCTTGGCCGCGTCGCGCCCGGCCACCGCCCAGCGCAGCGGCTGGGTGGCGGCACGGTGCAGCAGCGCCAGCACCGCTTGGCGGCCGGTGTAGCCGGTCGCGCCGAACAACACCACGTCGAAGGGCTTGGCGGTCATGGGGTCACCTCCTCTGCAAACCCGCCGAGCTTAAGCCCAAGCGCTGCAGGGGTTGTGAGGCGATGCAAGACGCGCACTCAGACTTCTACGGGGGGCCGCAGCGCCGCCGGTGTCCGCATGTCCAGCGGGATCTCGAAATCGATGAGCGCCGCGCCGCGCATCTCGTTCGGCGGCAACGGCAGGCCGCGGCGGTCGCTGTAGTCGTAGACCGGCCGCCTGGCGCGCTGCGCATCGGCGCGCAATGTCTGCGCGGCGATCACATCCACCGCCGTCACGCCGGCCACGGCCGCCACCGCCGCCACCGTGCCGGCGTGGCGCAGAGAGCCTTCGCGGCCGAGCGTGGCCAGGTCCAGCGCATCGCCGCCGACACGCGCCCAAAGCCACGGCGCCGGGTTGCGCGCCGCCAGCAGCGCGACGCCGGTGGCGATCTCGCGCACGCCGTAGGCCCGCAACAGACTCTCGCGGCCGCGCATGCCGGTGGCGCGCGCCACCACCCTCGGCAGCAGCAGTTCGGCCAGGCCGAGGCCGATGCTGAACCAGCCGAGTCCGCGGGCAACCTTGCCCGCCGTGCGAGCGCGCCGAGTGGGTCGATGGTCAGGGGTCATGCCGGCTCCTCAGGGTTTCAGGACGACCTTGATGCAGCCGTCCTGCTTGTCGCGAAAGGTCTTGTACATCTGGGGTCCGCTTTCCAGATGCACCGAGTGCGTGACGACGAAAGACGGATCGATCTGCCCTTCTTCGATGCGCCGCAAAAGGTCGTCTGCCCAGCGGTTCACGTGCGTCTGGCCGGTGCGCAAGGTGAGGCCCTTGTTCATCAGCGCGCCGAACGGGATCTTGTCGACGAGCCCGCCGTAGACCCCCGGCACCGACAGGATGCCGGCCGGGCGGCAGGCGTAGATCATTTCGCGCAGCACGTGCGGGCGGTCGGTTTCCAGCATCACCGCCTGTTTGGCGCGGTCGTAGGCGGAGTCGATCGAGCGCATCGCATGGGCTTCCATGCCGACGGCGTCGATGCACTTCTCGGGGCCCTTGCCGCCGGTCAGTTCCTTCAGCCGCTCGAGCACGCTCTCCTGCTCGAAGTCGATGGTGATCGCGCCGCCCGCCTTCGCCATGCTGAGCCGCTCGGGCAGATGGTCGATCGCGATCACCTGACGGGCGCCGAGCAGCACCGCGCTGCGGATCGCGAACTGCCCGACAGGCCCTGCACCCCACACCGCGACGGTGTCGTAGGGCTGGATGTCGCACTGCACCGCCGCCTGCCAGCCGGTGGGCAGGATGTCGCCGAGGAACAGCACTTGCTCGTCGGTCAGCCCGTTTGGAATCTTGACAGGGGCCACATCCGCAAATGGCACACGCACGTATTCGGCCTGGCCGCCCGCATAGCCTCCGGTGAGGTGCGTGTAGCCGAACAGGCCTGCCGTCGTGTGGCCGAAGGCCTTGGCCGCGAGATCCTTGTTGCGGTTGGTGCGTTCGCACACCGAGTAGTTGCCGCGCCTGCACTGCTCGCACTCGCCGCAGATGATCGTGAACGGCACCACCACCCGGTCGCCTACCTTGAGCTTGGCGTTGCCGGGGCCGACCTCCATCACCTCGCCCATGAACTCGTGGCCGATGATGTCGCCCGACTTCATGCCGGGCATGAAGCCGTCGAACAGGTGCAGGTCGGAGCCGCAGATGGCGCAGCTCGACACCTTGATGATCGCGTCGCGCGGATCCTCGATGCGGGGATCGGGAACGGTGTCGTAGCGGATGTCGTGTTTGCCGTGCCAGCAAAGGGCCTTCATGCGCTGCTCCTGTGGTGGAGCAGCCTTCACGGCAAACGCCGTACCCGCGCCGAACCTCAGGCAGCCCGCGGCAAGGCGAGTTCGAAGCAGCTGCCGCCGCCCTCGCGTGCCTCGCAGCGCACGCGCCCGCCATGCCGCTCGGCAATCTGCTTGACGAGGCTCAGGCCGAGGCCGACGCCGCCACCCGTCTCGGCGTGCCCCGGCAGCCGGTAGAACGGCTCGAAGATGCGCTCGCGCAGGGGCTGCGGCACGCCGGGCCCGCGGTCGCACACCTGCAGCAGCACCTCTGCGCCGCTGCGGCGGGCCAGCACGCTCACGTCGTCGCCGCCGTAGCGCTTGGCGTTTTCGAGCAGGTTGCGCAAGGCGCGGCGCAGCAGCCGCTCGTCGCCGGCGACGATCAGCGGCTCGCCGTCCTGCGCCGCGTCGAGCGCGGCGTCCACACGCGCGGCCTCTTCGGCGGCCAGGCCCAGCAGATCGACGCGGTCGCGCTGCTCCAGATCGCGCAGTGCGTCGAGGCGGCTCGCGAGCAGCACCTCCTCGACCAGCGCGTCGAGTTCGCCGATGTTGGTGTCGATTTCCCGCTTGAGCTGCTCGCGCTGCGCAGGCGCCGCGTCGGCGAGCATCGCGACGGCCATCTTCATGCGCGCAAGCGGCGAGCGCAGCTCATGGCTCGCGTTGGCGAGCAGCGACTGGTGCGAGCGCACCAGTGCCTCGATGCGTGCGGCGGCGTCGTTGAAGCTGCGCGCCACCGCAGCGACCTCGTCGCGGCCCTGCACTTCGACGCGATGGTCGAGCCGGCCGGCGCCGAAGGTCTCCATGCCCACCTTCAGGGCCTGCAGGCGCCGCGTCAGGTGGCGCACCACCGGCCAGGCGCCGATCGCAACGGCCACGAACAGCACGACCAGCACGACGACCAGTCCGACGCCACGCTGCCACGCCGCCGGCACGAAGGGCAGCGCGCCGTGCTGCGCGGCCATCATGCTGCGCCGGCCCTCGCGCCGGTCGACGCCGGGCGGCGGCCGCATGCCGGGGCGCAGGATCCACAGCGTGCGGCCGTCTTCGAGGCGAATCGGCAGTGCCCGGCCGGCGCCATCGGCCTGGCGACGCAGGTAGGTGTCGGAGGCCGCGATGCGTTCGCCGTTGCCGCTGTCGAGCGCCAGCGGCAGGCGCAGCCGCTGCGACCACTCGCGCAGCGCCGCGGCCTGCTCCTCGGTCGGCGCGTCGGTGCCGGGCAGCGACCGCTGGATCAGCTCGCCCCAGGCCGCCACGCGGTCCGACAGCACCGACTCGGCCCGGCTGCGCTCCTCTTCGATCTGGCGTTGGAATATCCAGCCCGAGGTGAACGCGAACAGCGCCAGCACCGCCACCACGGTGAGGTAAATTCGCAACGTCAGCGTGCTCACTGATCCGCGTCTTGCTTTTTCGCGAACACGTAGCCGGCGCCGCGCACGGTCAGCACGCGTCGCGGCATCTTCGGGTCGTCCTCGATCAGCGCGCGGATGCGCGAGATGTGCACGTCGATCGAGCGGTCGAAGGCTTCGAGCGGGTGGCCCTTCAGCGCGTCCATGATCTGGTCGCGCGAGAGAACCCGCCCCGGGCTTTGCGCGAGCACCACCAGCAGGTCGAACTGGTGGCTGGTGAGGTCGCAGGTGCGGCCGTCGAGCCGCGCCACGCGTTCGCCGAGGTCGATCTCGAGGCGGCCGAAGCGCAGCACGTCGTCGCCGCTCGGCGCCGGCGATGAGCGGCGCAGCAGCGCCTTCACGCGTGCCAGCAGCTCGCGCGGCTCGAAAGGCTTGGGCAGGTAGTCGTCGGCGCCGAGTTCGAGGCCGACGATGCGGTCCAGCGGCTCCCCGCGCGCGGTGAGCATCAGAAGCGGCAGCTGCCGGGTGCGCGGAGTCGAGCGCAGTTCGCGGCACAGGTCGAGGCCGTCGCCATCGGGCAGCATCAAGTCGAGCACGAGCGCGTCGTAGTGGCCGGCGGCGAGACGCTCGCGCCCCGCCGCCAGCGAGCCCGCCGCGTCGACCTCGAAGCCGCCGCCGCGCAGGTAGTCGCCCACCATGGCGGACAGGCGGGTGTCATCGTCGATCAGCAGCAGGCGAGCAGTCATCTGGTGGGCGATTACATCAAAAAGGCGGCGGCGCGGGTGCGGCATGCGCAATGAAGCCCATCGATGCTGCCGTCGCGCGGTGAACTCGGCGTCGCTGCAAGGTAAAGATCGGTGAACATCGCATCGGCCGCCTATGCGGCCCGAAACCGCACGAGTGCATCGAGCCCGCACGGCTGCCGGTTCACGAGGCTCAGCTGCGCCCCCAGCGCATCGCAGATGCTGCGGCAGATCGCGAGCCCCAACCCGCTGCCCTCGGTCGGGTGCCCGGTGTGGAACGGCTCGAACACCCGCTCGGCCAGCTCCGCCGCGATGCCCGGCCCGCTGTCGGACACGCGCAGCACCGGTGCGCCGTCTTCATGGCCGACGACCAGCAGCAGCTGGCCGCCGGCGGGCGACTCGCGCACCGCATTCGCGAGCAGGTTGCGCGTCAGCTCACGCAGCATCCAGTCGTGGCCAAGCACGCTGGCCGGTGTCGACTTCAGCTCGAAATCGAGCCCCTTGGCGGCGATCAGCGGCGACATGTCGAGTGCCACCTGGTTCACGATCTCCGCGAGCGGCGTCGGCGCGAGCGGCCCCTGCGCCTGAACCTGCTCGACCTTGGCCAGCGCGAGCATCTGGTTGGCGAGCTGCGTCGCGCGCTCGACCGTGTCGCCGATCTCCCGCAGCGCCTGCTCGGACGGCACGTCGCCGCGGCGCGCCGACTGCACCTGCGTCTTCAATACCGCGAGCGGCGTGCGCAGCTGGTGCGACGCGTCGCGCACGAAGCGCTTGTGGTGCTCCAGCAGGCGCTGCAACCGCGACATCACCTGGTTCGTCGCCTCGACCAGCGGCTGCAGCTCGCGCGGCGCATCGGGCGCGTCGATCGGGGCGAGGTCGCTCTCCCGGCGCGTGCGCAGCTGCGCGCTCAGCCGGCGCACCGGCAGCGTCGCCCGCTGCACGACGAGCACCACCACCGCCGCGATCACCGCCACCAGCACCAGCTGCCGCCACAGCGTGTCGACGAGGATCTGGCGTGCGAGCGAGCGGCGAAGCTCCAGCGTCTCGGCCACCTGGATCGTGGCCATGCCCTGGCCTGCCACGCCGGCCACCGGCTGCAGCAGCACAGCCACCCGCACGGGCTCGCCACGGTAGCGGTCGTCGTAGAAATCGACCAGCGCGGCGTACGGGCCCTTGGCCGGAATGCTGCCGCGCCACGCCGGCAGGTCGCCGAAGCCCGACACCATCTCACCGGCGAACCCGCTGACCTTGTAGAACATGCGGCTGCGGTTGTCGGCCTCGAACGGCTCCAGCGACGAGTACACCACCGAGGCCATCAGCCGGGTCTGCTCGCCGCTGCCCGTGACCTGCAGCTGTTCGCCGATCGACTTGGCCGAGGCGAGCAGCGTGCGGTCGTACGCGGTGTCGGCGGCGCGCAGCGCCTGCCGGTACAGCACGACAGTGTTGATCGACACCAGCGCGAGCACCGGCAGCAGCATGCCCACCAGCAGCTGACGGCGAAGCGACCACCGGGTCGTCTTCACGCCCACGGTCTCCGGCTCATCCCTGGGCCTTCAGCAGATAGCCCAGGCCGCGCAGCGTGACCAGCTGGGCGCCGGTGTCGGCGAGCTTCTTGCGCAGCCGGTACACCACCACCTCGATCGCCTCGTAATGCACGTCCAGCTCGCCGGGAAACACCAGCTCGAACAGCCGCTCCTTGGCCACCGCATGCCCTGGCCGCGCGAGCAGCGCGCGCAGCAGTGCGGCCTCGCGCGGCGGCAGCTCCATGGCCTCGCCGTTGAAATAGACCGCGCCGCTGTCGGCGTCGCACACCATCCCGCAAAAGGCCGGCGCGTTCAGCAGCGCGCCTGCCGCGCCGCCCGCCGGCACGCGGCGGCGCGCCAGGGCGCGCACACGCGCGTCGAGTTCGTCGAGGTCGAAGGGCTTGGGAAGGTAGTCGTCGGCGCCGGTGTTGAGCCCGAGCACGCGGTCGCCGACGGTGCCGCGCGCAGTGAGGATCAGCACCGGCGTGCTCAGCTGCTCGGCACGCGCCTGCGCGAGCACGGTGAGCCCGTCGACACCCGGCAGGCTCAGGTCGAGCAGCACCACGTCGGGATCGCTCGCGCGCCAGCGATCAAGCGCTCGCGCCCCCTCCCCGCAGGCGACGACCTGCATGCCGCGCCGCTCCAGCGTGCGCGCGAGGGTGGCCCGCATGGCGGGGTCGTCTTCGACCAGCAGGACTTTCATCGCGTGGACATTAGCATTCCTGATTCGCGACGGCGCCCTCACGTTAGCGTTTGCACTGAGGTGTCGGACAGCCGACTGACAGCCAGGGTGCCCAAGATGCCTGCATCGTCACTCACAACAGGAGACAAGCATGCGTCGCGACACGTTCCTGAAATCCCTCGCCGCCCTGGTTGCCGCGGGTGCCCTGCCGCTCGATGCCCTGGCCGCGGCCAACCTCAAGATGATGATCCCGGCCAACCCCGGCGGCGGCTGGGACGGCACCGGCCGCGCCCTCGGCAAGGCCTTGCAGGAGGCGGGCGTCGCCTCCGTGAACTACGAAAACAAGGGTGGCGCGGCCGGCGCGATCGGCCTGGCGCAGTTCGTCAACGCGAGCAAGGGCGACCCGAACGCGCTGCTGGTCATGGGCGCCGTGATGCTGGGCGGCATCATCACCGGCAAGCCGCCGGTGAGCCTCACGCAGGCCACGCCGATCGCGCGCATCACCAGCGAATACAACGTGTTCGTGCTGCCGGCGGAGTCGCCGCTGAAGACGATGCGCGACGTGATCGAGCAGATGAAGAAGGACCCGGGCAGCGTCAAGTGGGGCGGCGGCTCGCGCGGCTCCACCGAGCACATCGCGGCCGCGATGATCGCGCGCGAAGTCGGCGTGGACGCGGCCAAGATCAACTACGTGCCGTTCCGCGGCGGCGGCGAAGCGGTGGCGGCCATCCTCGGCGGCAACGTCACGGTCGGCGGCAGCGGCTTCAGCGAGTTCCAGCAGTACATCGAGAGCGGCAAGATGCGCGCGATCGCGGTCACCTCGCCCACGCGCCTGAAAGGCGTCAACGTGCCCACGCTGAAGGAGCAAGGCATCAACGTCGAGCTCGGCAACTGGCGCGGCGTCTATGGCGCGCCCGGCATCACCGCCGAGCAGCGCAAGGCGCTGACCGACCTGGTGCTCAAGGCATTGAAGACCAAGTCCTGGGCCGAAGCGCTGGAGAAGAACAACTGGACGCCGGCGGTGATGGCCGGCAAGGAGTTCGAGGACTTCGTCGATCGCGAATTCGCCAGCCTGCGCGCGACCATGGTCAAGGCCGGCATGGTCTAAGCGTGCGCCAAGCGCCTTCGGGGCGTGGCGGCGTTCCCGCCCCGCCCCGGATTCTTCCAAGGAGCCTCTCATGGACAAGTCGTCCGGTGCGTCGCTGCAACAGACACTGATCGGCGCCGGCGCCATTCTGGTAGCTGCGGCCATGGCCTACGGGGCCACCTCGATTTCATCGAGCGCCGGCTATTCCGGCGTCGGCCCCAACTTCATGCCGTGGGCGGTGGCCCTGGCGCTGCTCGTGTGCGGCGTG